>CAZFLS010000235.1:0-1526 GCA_964518815.1 uncultured Candidatus Peribacteria bacterium | reverse complement strand
ATTGAAAATATATTAAATGAAGAAGATAAAACTAAGGATGAATTTAAAAAATATGAAGATGAGATTAAAGTTAATAATGAAAGTATAAATATACATCGTAAAGAAATTTCTGATTTAGTGGATTACTTTTTAGAGACAAATAGTAGGAATATCATTTCAGAAAAAATAAACAAAAGAGAAAATAATATTTTAATTTTAGAAGATAGAAATAAAGAGTTAAATGAAATTATCAAATCAAAAAAACTAATAGAAGATAATACAAAAGAGGTTATTAATTATTTAGAATCATTAAATATTTTAAATATTTTTGATTTAGAAAGAGAAGAACAAATAATTTTACTGAATGTAGTAGTTGAAAAAATAATAATATGAATAGATAATATTGAAGTTGTTCTTAAATTTTGAACTAAAATAGATGATGATATAAATAATTCTGATCTAAAAGATGATTATACAGATAACGACAATCAAAAAGCCAGTAAAGAAAAAAATTCTTTACTGGCTGCTATTTCAACCTTGGTGGGACACTACAAACAACTTGCGAACTTTTTTTATAAAATTTCCTAATTATAATGTAGAACTAATACTAGAAGATAGATATAAAGATTTTTGGAAATATAGATGAAAGTAATAATAAAATATAATTTATTTTTAGTTATATAATATATTACTTTATCAATAATTAAATAAAGGAAAATCTATAGAACCTAATATTATAGTAATAATATAAATAGTAAAATAGTGTCTGATTTTTCTTTTTATTTTTATTTAAAAAGCTTAAAAGTGTCTGATTTTTGAAATTTATAATAATAATTATACTATTAAATTTAGACTTATTATATATTGTAAAGTTTTTTTCATAAAATAACTCAAAAATGTAAGATTTTAATAAGACACTTTTAGAAAAATCCAAAAGTGTAACATTTTTGTTGATTTCTTACTAAAAAAGTCCAAAAGTGTAAACTTTTATATATAACATAAGAATAATAAGTTTGCTAAATTTAGACTTATTACATATTGTAAAGTTATTTTATGTAAAAAGTACTAAAAAATGTAACTTTTTATGTTACACTTTTAGAAAAACCTAAAAGTGTGGCATTTATAATCATTTTTTCATAAAAAAACTAAAAAGTGAGGCATTTTAGATAAAGTAATAAAAAAGTAATTTTGCTCCGTTTAGAGAAACTATAAAGTGTAAAGTTATTTTATTTAAAAAGTACTAAAAATGTGGTATTTTTATGCCCCACTTTTTAAAAAAACAAAAAGTGTCGCATTTTGCATCATTTTTTTATAAAAAAGCTAAAAAGTGTAGTATTTTAGACAAAGTAATAATAAAGTAATGTTGCTTCGTTTAGAAAAACTATAAAGTGTAAAGTTTTTTTTCATAGAAAAACCCAAAAATGTTGAATTTTCTTACTACACTTTTGTAAAATAAAAAAAATAGGAATTATTTAGGTTTTTACATCATTAGTTATAAATAATCAAAATTTGATAGAAAATTCAAATTCTAAGATATATATTTATAG
>CAZFLS010000234.1:0-1529 GCA_964518815.1 uncultured Candidatus Peribacteria bacterium | reverse complement strand
GTTTAAGATTTTTTATTAAATTTCTTTTTAAATTTCTCAATACGACCTGCTGTATCCACAAATTTTTTATCTCCTGTAAAAAACGGATGGCATTTCGAACAAATATCCACATGGATGCTCTTCTTCGTGGACCGAGTCTGAATCGTTTCTCCACACGCACATACAATAGTTGCGGCTTCATATTTAGGGTGAATATCTTTCTTCATCTTCTCTTCCTACCTTTCTGTTTTATTTATTAAGATTTTCTAAAAATTCTTTATTCGTTTTATATTTTCCGATTCTATCAATCAAAAGTTCCATGGCTTCCGCAGAATTAAGGTCATTAACAGCTTTACGCAAAAGCCAAATGCGTTGCAGATCATCCGAAGGAATCAACTTTTCTTCATGGCGTGTATTCGAACGTTTGATATCAATAGCGGGATAAATGCGTCGCTGAAACAAATTACGATCCAACTGCAATTCCATATTCCCTGTTCCTTTAAATTCTTCAAAAATAACTTCATCCATACGGCTTCCCGTATCCACAAGAGCTGTTGCGATAACTGTTAGGCTACCGCCTTCTTCCACCGCACGCGCCGCTCCAAAAAATCGTTTCGGCTTATGAAGCGCATTAGAATCGACACCTCCGGAGAGAATCTTTCCACTATGCGGAACAACCGTATTATACGCCCGCGCCAAACGCGTAATACTGTCTAAAAGGATAATAACATCCTTTCCATGTTCCACCAACCGTTTCGCTTTTTCCAAAACCATTTCCGCTATTTGCACATGGCGCTCCGCAGGTTCATCAAAAGTGGATGCCACGACTTCACCTTTAACACTACGTTGCATATCCGTAACTTCTTCCGGACGTTCATCAATAAGAAGAACAATTAAAATACTATCCGGATTATTTTGCAGAATAGAATTCGCGATCTTTTGCAAAAGAACTGTTTTACCACTATACGGTTGCGCCACAATAAGCGCGCGCTGGCCTTTTCCTAATGGCGTCAGCAAATCCATAATACGCATAGAAATCTCTTCTTTAACTGTTTCTAACACAATGCGGTCTTTCGGATAAACCGGCGTTAGATTATCAAAGAAAATCTTCTCCTTACATTTTTCCGGATTCTCATAATTGACCGCTTCCACTTTTAAAAGAGCAAAATATTTCTCTCCTTCTTTCGGCGGACGAATATGTCCGCTCACCGTATCGCCGGTCTTAAGATCAAACCGCCTGATTTGTGATGGCGAAACATAAATATCATCCGGACAAGGAAGATAATTATAATTGACACTCCGCAAAAAGCCAAATCCTTCTGGTAAAATTTCCAATGTTCCTTCTCCGAACATCAACCCTGCTTTTTCGGCCTGGGCTTGGAGGATCTTAAAAATAAGATCTTGCTTTCTAATACCGCTCACACCTTGAATACCCATATCCTTAGCGAATTTTGTGATCTCAGACATTTTCATATCTTTGAGTTTTGTAATATCCACATAATCCGCCGGGGTCGCGATATTATCTTTTCTCGAGGCGGGCTGTTGCGCTG
>CAZFLS010000233.1:0-1541 GCA_964518815.1 uncultured Candidatus Peribacteria bacterium | reverse complement strand
TAAACATAAAATAATTAAAAAATTATGAAAAAAAAGATTTCAAAAAATAAATTAGAAAATTTTAATTTACCATTAAGTGATAATAGATTTTTATATGATTTTGAAGATGAATTTTTAGAGGTAATTTATCCTATTATGTGGAAAAATGTTGCACTATATGTTGAAAATAATCATTGAAAGAAAATAGAAGAAGAATATAAACAACTTGAAAAAGATATTTTAATGAAACTTTTCCTTGAAGAATGTCCTAATAAATGACTTATTGAAACTTTAACACATTTTATTGAGCATAGTGTAAAATATAAAAAATCATGTATAGCTAGAGAATTAATGGTTAGCAAACTTAGAGAATATAATTTTAGGTCTAATTCTGATTATTATATAGTGACAAAAGATGAAATGGCAGAAATTGAAAAAAATAATCTAAAAAGAGCTAATGAAACATTCGTAACTAAAATTGAAGGTAACTGATTAAAAATAGTTATAAATAAAAGAACATGAAAAACCACTTTTAATTATGAAAATTTAATAGATTATATTATATTTATTGATAAATTTTGAATTTATAAAAGAGATTTACTTTCTCGTGAATTAGAAATAGTTAATATATGTGCTAAACAATGATTGTATTATAAATATATATGAGAAATATTTGGTTGGCATGATAAATCAACAATAAGAATATTAAAGAAACTTTGAATAACTAATGTTTTTTTAACTCCTCAAAAAGATATTAGAAAATCTCAAAAAATAAAAGTTCTTGATTTTAGTTGATATTTTGTAGTAGAAAAAGATAATGATTTATTCTTAAAAGTTAAAAATGACTAAAAAAGAGAAAAAAGAAGTTGAAAGAAAGGTTATTGAAATCTTTTGAAAAGAGCCTATTGATAGAGAAACTATTGTAAAAATTTTTAATATGGTTTTAAATTCAAAATCAAAAGGAATCTTGTTTTTGGAATTATTTATTTTACTTCTAATTATTGCTTGAATTATAGCTTTAATTAAATATCTAATGTTTTAAATAATGAAAAGAGTAGCAATATATTTAAGAGTTTCTACACAAGAACAAGCTACAGATTGATTTTGATTAGACTCACAAGAAAGAATTTTAAAATCATTTATTGAAGCTAATAAAGATAATGATTGGATTTTATGAAACAATCTTATTTATAAAGATGAATGAATTAGTTGAGCTTCAAATGTAGAACATAGACCAGCTTTAACAAAGCTTAAAAAAGATATTATTGACTCTAAGATTGATATAGTTCTAGTATGGAAAATTGATAGGCTATTTAGAAAAACTAGATACCTATTAGAGTTTATAGAATTTCTTAAAAAATATGATGTAAATTTTATTTCTAAAAATGAAAATATTGATTTAAAAACTCATACTTGAAACTTAGTTTTAACGATGATTTGAGCTATTGCTGAAATGGAAAGAGAAACTATTCAAGAAAGAACTACAGAATGAAAAATTTCTAAAGCTTTACAATGATATTTTGTTTATTGAAATCCTCCTTTTTGATATGAAAAATATGATG
>CAZFLS010000232.1:0-1573 GCA_964518815.1 uncultured Candidatus Peribacteria bacterium | reverse complement strand
ATATATGTTTGCAAAATATATTTCAGAAAAAAATGAAAGAATATTTACTATAAAAATGTTGTATTTTAATATAATTGATGAAGAAAAAAATAAATTTATAATTCTTAATTGAAAAAAAATATATAAATATTTAAATTTTTGATTTGATATTTTTTTTTCAATTCTTACAAAACTTAGAATCATAACTTGAATATATCAAAATAAATGAGATTATAACTGATTTAAATGACAAATAAATTGATACCGTATAAAAAAATGATTATTTAAGAATATAAAATATATTGATTGATTTTTTATTTATAAATGAGAACATATTATAAATAAACAAATTAAAATAAAAGATATTTATTTAAATAAAGCCAAGTTTTTTCTAAATAACATAGACAATACAAATCAAAATATTCTTATACATATAAGAAGATGAGATTATTTAGAATGGTCTGTTATGTGAAAAAATAATTTATCTTTACCTATAAAATTTTATATAAAACAAATTAATTATTTTTTGACTAAATATAAAAATATAAATTTCATATTTTTAAGTGATGATATAAATTGGTGCAAAAAAGAATTTACTTATTTAAAAAACTCATATTTTTCTGAAAACGATTTATGAACTGATTTTGCATTAATGACACTTTGTAATTGAGCCATAATATCAGCTAGTACATTAAGCTATTTATGAGTATATTTTTCTGAAAATAATTTAGAAATTTTTGCACCAAATTACTGGTTATGATTCAAAGATAAAATTTGGTTTCCAGAATGAATTCAAACAAAAAAGTTTAGCTACATAAATGTAGATTAAACTTTTTTTGCAACTATATAAATTGCATTACTCCACCAGCTTACCATACAATATGGCAATGATTGAACAATTTTTTGTAAAAAATTAAATATTTTCCATCTTCAGGCAAAAGGAATATCATAGTAAATTTTTTCTAAACAAAATCATGTTTCATTTAACAATTTAATAATATTTTGTTTAGAAAAAGAATATATATGTCAATCATGTAAAAAATAAGGATCAATAATTCTTACTAAACTAAATTCAATAGGAAATCATAAGATTAATTTTGCATTATCTCAGCCAAATTTTCTAATATTTTTTAAAAATAAATATGGAGATTCTAAATGTTCTATAACATGTGATGAAAAAATAAAATCAAAGTTTTCATTTTTAAAAAAATCGAATTCTTTGTTTAAATTTCAAAAAACTACATTTAATCAATTTTTAACAGCTTCTACCCTATCAACTTCTCAATATTCAACTCAACAACTTCATTCTCAAAATAATTTAATGTATCTTCAATTTGATGCTCATAAATCAATAATTTTCTTTTTAGATAAGTTATATTCTTTTAAAATTAAATAAAAAGATGGGTAAATATTATAAATAAATGATTTATTTTTATACTTATTTTCTAAATTTTTATACATAAAATTATAAATTAAAATCTAAATTTTTAATAATATCATCAACTTTAAAATTTTTAATAATATCCAAAGAATTGTTATTTTCTATCAAATTATTATCAAATATATATTTAATTCAATTATATACTTCCTCTTG
>CAZFLS010000231.1:0-1614 GCA_964518815.1 uncultured Candidatus Peribacteria bacterium | reverse complement strand
GCATTTTACTCATTTATTTAAAAAATGCAACTTTTTATGTTAACACTACCTAAATTCATGGCTATATTTTAATATTGAAAGTGATAAATTAATTTTGTCTAATGAAAATAATAATATTGACCCGAGAATTAATTTTATTGATACTAGTACTGGTAAAAACTTAAACGAAGCTGAGTTTAAAAATTTGTCTCAAATGGAACAAAAGATACCTATATCCATAAAAATAGATTGAACTATATTAGAATTATTAATTCCCTTTCAAGAAAAAATTATTATAGATTTTTGAAATGTATTAAATGAAAAAAAAGGTATTGAAATTATAAAAAAACTTTTTGAGAAAATGTGAAAAGAAAAACCAAAGATTAAAGATAAGGTAAATTCTATCATTGATATTTAGCTTTAATTTACTCTTTAATAAGGCTTTCTGCTATTATATTAGCCACATTTTTATCAAGAGGATTTGGAATAATATTATCTTCAGTTGGATTTTGTACATAATTTGCTAGTGCTAAAGCTGCATTCATTTTTATTTCATCTGTAATTTTTGAGATTCTATATTTTAAAGCTCATTTGAATATTCAAGGGAAAACAAGAACATTATTTACTTGATTTGGAAAATCTGATCTTCAAGTAGCTATAATTTTTGCTCATCAAGATTTTGCAATATCAGGCATAATTTCTGGAGTTGGATTAGCCATTGCAAATACAATAGCATCTTTATTCATAGATTCTATATCTTCTTTTGAAATTGCATTAGCAACACTTACTCAAATAAATACATCTGCTCAAATAAGTGCATCATGAATAGTTCAGTTTTTATTTTCTAAATTTATAATTTTAAGTAATTCTATTTTTGTAGAGTTTAGATCAGTTCTATCTTTTGATATAATTCATTTACTATCACAAGCAATAATGTTTTTTACTCAATAAAGATGAAGAAGTTTCAAAATAGCTACTCAGGCAGCTCAAAAACCATTTATTACAACTTTTAATTCTTCTTTTTTCTTTCAAGTAATTTTCATAGCATTTATAAGTCAAGCCAAAACTACTATTGCTGTTCAGTGCTGATCGTCATGAAAAACAGGAATATCTAATTCTTTTTTTAAACGTTCTTCTATTTCGAAACATCTAGGAGCGGATATATCTTCTAGATTTATTCATCAAAAAGTAGGTGAAATTGCCTTAACTGTATTTATGATTTCTTCTGTATCTTGAGTGCCAAGTATGATAGGAAAAGCATTTACTCATCAAAATTCTTTGAATAAAATACATTTTCATTCCATTACAGGAAGTCCGGCTTCAGGACCAATATTTCCAAGTCAAAGAACAGCACTTCAATCGCTTATTACAGCGACAGTATTTGCTTTTAGAGTATATTTATAAACATCATCTTTATTATCTTTTATCTTAAGACAGGATGCAGCAACTCAAGGAGTATAAGCTAAACTCAAATCTTCTCTAGAATTTAGAGACATTTTTGATGTTGTTTCAATTTTTCACGAAAGTTTTTCGTGTAATTTGAGACTTTCTTCATAGTAATTCATAATATATTAATTAAAAAATAAAGTAAATTTGTAAAATAATTTTGGATTCCTTAATCACACCCAACAAAAA
>CAZFLS010000230.1:0-1616 GCA_964518815.1 uncultured Candidatus Peribacteria bacterium | reverse complement strand
AAATTATTAAAGAAATAAAAAAGAAAGAACTTAATACTATTTTAGAAAAAGCTAGAAAACTGACTTCTTGAGGTTGAGAATTTCTTGTTAATAATTTAATAAATGAAAATGATTCAAAATTTTTAAATAATTTAAATAGTGAAGCCTCAGAAATACTTGCTATACAAAATAAAAATGAACAAATAAAAAAAATTTTTAAAATAGCTGAGCAAGTAACTATTGACAACGAGAAGATGAAGATTGAAGATAAGATAAAAAACCTTGAGAATGTTAAATTTGGTTGAGATACTATTTTAAATAAATTTTTATGAGATAAGATATTCAAATCAGATTTTATAACATCTTTACGATCAGAAACTAGTAAATTGGATAAATTAGAAAAAACATGAAAAACATATAAGGAATTAGAAAATCTTACAGTTTTGGTAAAAGAAGTAAATGAAAAAACTTCTAGTTTGAATGAAGATAAAATAAAAGAAGTTAAAGAATTATTCAATAAAATTACTGTTAGTAGCATTGATAGTACTATAAAAGAAATTAAAAAAATTACTTGATCAGAACCAATAAAACAATAAACTAACCTCACATTCAAAAAATCCTCTGGAATTTCCAGAGGATTTTTTTTGAAAAACTATTCGTTTTTTAGCTACCCCTATTAAATATTGGTTTCCGGTTTTTTTGAAAAATTATTAAACCCGGTTTTCATTTTTAATAAAGTAACAATTAATAATGTTTTTATTTTGAAACTACCGGAAACCAAATTTCATTGGGTATATAAAACCTAAAATAATCTCATAACTCTATTTTCTTCTATTTTTATAACTCCCTTTTTAACTAGCTCTCAAAATGCTTTTGCTGTAGCTTCGGTATCTGCTAAAGCATCGTGTCATCAAGTAAAACGTTCTCAAAAAAGTTTTAAATATAGTTCGTTTAATTTTGGTGGTTTGTAAGAAAATCATCTTCATTGAAGCTGACAAAAGTCTGTAGAAGATCTCATAGTACAAACTTTTTTTATTGGCTGATATTCTCAGATTCTATTAAGACGAGCAAGTTCTCATTTGATTACTTCTTCATCAAACTCGATATTATGAGCTACAATCACATCTGTAGTATTAAGATATTTTAATATTTTATCAATCATATCTTCTATATAAGGAGAATTTTCTACATCTTTATCATAAATACCGTGTATTTGTGATGCCAAAAAAGGAATAGAAATTCTTGGTTTTACAAGAAAATTTAATTTTTCAACTTCTTTAAATCAATCATTTTTATTTACTTCTCACAAAATTCATGCAAATTGTATAATGTATGGCTGTTCTTCTTTACTTCATCATTTTACAATCATTCAAGTCGTTTCTGTATCAAAAACAAATGCTTTCATGAAAAAATAATTAAAAATTAATTTATCGATTATATAAGAAAAATTTTTTTTACAAATTTAATAAAGAAATAGATAAAATTAAGTTTGACTTTTTGTTAAAAATAACTATAAAAAGACTGTTTTGCTTACCTTAATTAAATTTAACTATGAATAATAAAATAGATTCTTTATCCCTACTAGAAACAGAATTATTAAAAACAAAATGTAATACTTGATGAGAAGAAATGAATTC
>CAZFLS010000229.1:0-1620 GCA_964518815.1 uncultured Candidatus Peribacteria bacterium | reverse complement strand
TATTATTTTATATAATATAAATTAAATTATTAAAACTATTTTTTACTATAAAAATTTTTTAAAATAAATTTTTATATTTACCTTGTTTTGTATAAATCTTTATAAACGATTTTGGGAACAGTTGCTAAAATTTCTTATATTTAGATTTATAATACTAAAAAAAAAAAAAAATAATATAAAATTTATTTTTTATAAATTTATTTAACAAGACGAAAGTTTTTAATATAAAATTATAAAATTCATATTAGAATTTTAGTTTTTTAATTCATTAATCAAACAGGAAAAATTAAGAATTTCAGGATTGATGCAGGAAATTATATTTTCAGAACAAATACTGCATTTATATCCGGAAAAACAATCATAAATTCTGAAATGTAAAAAATTATCATTATTTGAGTTATGAATTTTCACATTATTATCTGATAATTCAAAATAAAAAGATTTTAATTCAGTATATAAACCGGTTCCAATGGCTTTTATATAACTTTCCTTTAATACCCAGATATTATAAAAATAGTCAAGCTGATCTTCATTTTTTTTTTTAATAAGTTCTTTATATTCAAATTCACTGAACGCATATTCTGCGACGTTTAAATCAATTGGTTTTATTTCCTCAATATCAATACCGACCGGAGTATCGCTTACCGCACAAACTGCGTAATCTCCTGAGTGAGCAGTATTAAAATGAAAATTTTCAAAACCAGCCAAAAATGGTTTGGAATATTTGTTGAAATCAAATATGATTTTTGAGTTTGGTATTTTCAAGTATCTTGATATTAAAGCTCTGGAAAGAATTGATGAATAAAGACCTCTTAATAAATCTTCCTTGTGTACGTATTTTTTTAAAAATTCAATTCTTTCCGCAGATAAAAGTTTATAAGCTTCAAGTATTATTGTTTCCTTGATTAAAAAATCGATTTTTAGGGTAAATAATCCGATCATATCATAATGAATCTTTATTATTATTCATTTCTTCGCTGATTTTTTGGCCTTCCTTAAACTGTTCTTTGAAATATTCTTTAACTTTATTAGGTTCAAAATCAAGGAATGTTCCGTCTGATTCGAAATGTTGTATGAATACTTTTCCTATTGCATATGTAGCTGCTCCTGAAAAAATTGACATTGAAATAGCGCCTAATACGGTTCCAATTAATGGAATTGATTTAATGATTGAACCTACAGAGCCATAAGACAAGGAATTTGGGACTATAGAACCGAGTAAAGTTGAAAGAATTGATTTTACGGCATTTTCTTTAAATGGGATATTATAAATTTTTGACATTTCATATAATAATTTCATTTGAACTCCAGTTACAGACATCATGTCTACAAAAGGAATTGGAATAATACCTGCGCCAATTGACCACCACATATAATTTTTAACCAATTTTTTTGCATGGTCTTCTTTTGAAAAATTTTTTTCAGAAGGATTTGTTTTGAAATTAGATTCTTTTTCCATATAAATTGTCACTCTCCATTTTTGTACAATTATAAAAAAATAAATTATTTTGTCAATTTTTTTTGTAAAAATTAAAATGTCAAACAATTATATATGTTTTGAGTTTTTTTATAAATATGAGAATATATAATTATTTTGAAGTATTTTTTGAAGTATAAAAT
>CAZFLS010000228.1:0-1656 GCA_964518815.1 uncultured Candidatus Peribacteria bacterium | reverse complement strand
CTTACTTTTGTAACCAAAAGTAACAAAAGTTTTGGTGGTGAAATAAACTCACTACTTCAATATTTCATCTACTACAGATTTCATCATCGCTCAAACAGTATTTCACCCCCAAACCCCCATTTTCTTCAGAAAATCAATAATTAATAATATGATTTATGAATTAATAATAAATTATCCAGCATTAGGCTTAATTAAGCAGTAAATTTTAGATTGAAGTATATGGTGAAAAAAAGAAGATTAATATTTGTTGTAAAAAATTAAAAAATTATTATTATGCTTTTGCCTTTAAGGGAAAGTGTATGCTGGAAAATAGTTTGTAAAGTTTATAAGGTTCATAAAATTATAAAGTTTATAAAGTTTAAATTATTTTCTGGAGGAAAGTCTGGACACTACTAAGACAACATAGCAGATAACGACTGCGATCTTGATATAATAAATAAAATCAAGATACGGCTAGTGCCACAGAGACAATACTAGAAAGAGCTGAGAGCTAAGAGCTAAGAATTAAGGGAATAGTTTTAATTTTATTATTTATGAATACTAATTATAAAAATTTGAAAGTTTGGGAAAGGTCAATTAATCTTGTAAATAATCTTTATAAGATTACAAAAGATTATCCAAATGAAGAAAAATTTTGATTAGTATCACAAATAAGAAGAGCTTCTGTGTCTATTTCTTGTAATATAGCTGAGTGAGCTTGAAGAAATTGAAATTCAGAGTTTAGACAGTTTTTATACATTTCTAAATGAAGTTGTTTAGAAATAGAAACTCTATTAATTATTTCAAAAAATCAGTGATTTATTTCTGAAAAAATATACAAAGAAATTTCAGATGAATTAAATGAAATAATTAAAATGATTCAATGACTGATAAATTCTAAGATTTAATTTCTAAATTCTTATTTCTCAGTTCTCAGTTCTTCTAAAAGGTGAAAAGTCTTGAGGTGTGCGCAAGTGCTACTTAAGAACGCTTCTAGAGATAGAAGATTGTGGGTAAACCCTATGTGGTGCAAAAGGAATGGTATTATATAGATTAAAGTGTCTTAGCTGATTTATATAATATACCTTGCTTGAGGCAACGAGTGATCGTTGCCCTAGAGAGATTTACACTGAGATACAGAATCCGGCTTATTACTCTTAAAGGCATAATTTAATAGTTGAGAGTATTTTTTAATATTTTATTTATATGAGTGATTTACATTTATTGGCAGAAAAAACTGGAAATCTTGTTCCTGGATGAAAATTATGAATTAAATTTATTCCTCAAGTCCCTTCTTCTAAACAGAGTATTGATGGTTCTTTTCCTACTAAATGAGAAGAGGATAAAATTAAATGATTTGTTAATAATATTTTGGGGGTAAAATGAGGATTTTCTATTGTTTCAGAAGAAGAGTTAAGATGAGAAGAATAAATATAAATAATTTTTAAAAGCTTGATTTTAATTAAAATTTTAATTATTCAGGATTTCTTATAAAATTTCTAAATTATAAAATAAATTTTTCATGTCTAAAATTTTAAGATTATACTTAAAATTGGCAATATTTTGTGTTATTTGAATAATCATTTTGTCTTTATTTTGAGATCACTTTTTTTTATTTGATCTTTTTTCTCATTTTTACGGACAATATTTTATTATAGTTATTATACTTTTAATTTC
>CAZFLS010000227.1:0-1702 GCA_964518815.1 uncultured Candidatus Peribacteria bacterium | reverse complement strand
GTATTAGTATTAATAATCTCTATTTTATTTATAATCATGAAAAAAATTATTTTTATTCCCATTTCTCTTTTAATTTGAATTTATCTTTTTATTTATTTATTTCTTCCTTTAAGTTTAAATCCTCTTCCCTTTTCTACAATAGTTTATGATTCAAATAATATAGAGATTTGAGAACTTATTTACAAAGATAAAATTAGACATCGAGAAATAAAATATGATGAAATTCCAGAATTTTATAAACAAGCTCTATTGTCTTTGGAGGATAGAAGTTTTTATTATAATAACTGAATAAGTATTTCTGGTTTAATGCGAAGTTTTATTTATAATATAAAAGAATGAAAAATAGTACAATGAGCATCAACAATTTCTTCTCAATTTATTAGAAATAATTTATGGTTAAATGATAAAAGAACTTTCTGAAAAAAAATTTTAGAATTTATATATGCCATAAGATTAAATTGAAAATTTAATAAAAATGAGATCTTAGAAAAATATATAAATCAAATTTATTTTTGATATTTGAATTATTGACTAAAATCCGCATCAATTTATTATTTTGATAAAGAACCTTCAGATCTTACAAAAGCTGAACAAATAGCTCTTATTGCTATTCCAAAAAATATAAAAAATTTTGATCCATATTTAAAACAAGAAAATTTCAAAAAACGTTTTGAGTTGATAGTAAAAGCCCTGGAAAAAAATTGAATAATTTCATCAAAAGAAAAAAAATTGATTGAAGAAGAAAAATTAACTTTTAATAAAAATCATAATAATAAATTACCTTATGTGATAGATTTTATTTCCGAGTCCGGACTTGAATCCGGACGTGAAATCCGAACTACAATTGACTATAATTTAACAAAAAAAATTGAAGAAATAGCTAATAGTGTAATATTTGAACTTGCTTGGAAAAATGTAAAAGATTATTGAATTTTAGTGCTTGATAAAAAAACAAATGACTTAAAAGTAATGCTTGGATGAATAAATTATTATAATAAAGAATGACAAGTAAATTCAACTTTAGCTTTAAGACAGCCTTGATCAACCCTAAAGCCCTTTACTTATTTACTTGCTTTTAAAAATTTTGGTATAAAGCCAGATGATACAATTCTTGATTTGCCTGTAAATTATAAAACAGACAAATGATATGGTTATGAACCCCAAAATTATTCTGTAGATTTTAAATCAGAAATAAGTATAGCAGAAGCACTGGCTCAAAGTATAAATGTTCCTGCAATAAAGTTACTAGAAAAAATTTGAGTAAAAAATTTACTTAATTTTCTACATTTTTTATGAATTTCATCATTAAACAAAGATGCCGATTTTTATTGATTAGCTCTTACACTTTGAGATTGAGAAGTGAGTTTATATGAATTAACGCGAGCCTACGGGATATTTACAAATGATGGTTTACTTTGTAATATCAATTTATTTGTCAGTCCAAAAAAATGTAAACAAATTATAGAAAAAAAATATACTGACAGTATAAATGAAATTCTTACTAATAGATATTATAAATTAGCTGGTTATCCTATAAATTCATCTTTGGATTTTCCTGATAAAAAAGTATTTGTAAAAACGTGAACTTCTAGAAATTTTCGAGATAATTGGACCATCTGATATACTTCAAATTATCTTATCTGAGTTTGGGTTTGAAACAAAGATGCAAGTAATATGAAATGAGTAAGTTGAGCTACTGGAG
>CAZFLS010000226.1:0-1704 GCA_964518815.1 uncultured Candidatus Peribacteria bacterium | reverse complement strand
CTGATAAAGACTCTAAAGTTTTATTTAAAATTAAAGGTAATTGAATAAAAAGATTCGATATTTCTAGAAAAGTATGTGAACCTTTTGGTATTTTCCCATGAGAAATATTTACTACTCCTTTAGGTAAAAGAGCCATTGTAATTGGTGTAAGAAACAGTAGTTTGTGGTACATTAATGAATGATTTACTTATGCTACAAATTGGTCAAAAGAAGTTAGAACAAGAAGCGATTTTATAAAAGCTGGGTTTAAGTTTGATTAAAGTTATTAGTATGTTCAAAAAAAACAAACTAAACTAAAATTTTTTTAAACTGGATTTTTTAATATAAAGATATACAATATTCAAAATTAAATCTTAATTTTATTATATGACAACCCTTACGATAAACGAAAATGTTAAATTATCTAGAAAAAATTTTGATACCTATGATGAATTAGTTACTTTTGTGTTATATGATAATTCAATTTTAGAATTAGAAGAATTAAATAAATGAGAAGAGACTTTTTTAAACAAATTAAATTCATATAAGGATTTTAAAGATAAAGCCAATTTTATTTAAATTTATGAAAATAATTATTACTGATGCTTTCAAAAAAAATTTTAAAGAGATTTTTATAAATGATATATTTTTAGATGTCTTTTTAAAAAAATTAAAAGAAACAAATTTTATATCATTAGATAAAAATATTTTAAAATTTAAGTTTTATGTAAGAACTGTGAGTGTTAGATGAATAATTTTTAGAAATTTGAATAATTCTTATATTCCAATAATTATAGCTAAAAAATCAGATAAAAATATTTGAGATAATTTAATTCTTGATAAAAATATTAAATCTATTTTGGATGTGAAATTTAAAAAAATGTCAGATGATTTAGATAATAAAAATTTTATCAAATATGATATTTAATCATAAACTATAAATGAAAAAAATAGCTTTAGTTTGAGGTGGAACAGGTGGTCATATTATACCACTTCTTTCGATTTATAATTTTTTAAAAAATGATAAAACTTTAAGTTTTATTTGGATATGAGAAAATAATTCGCTTGAAGAAAAAATCTCAACGCAAAACAATATTAGGTTTTTTTGAATAAAATCATGAAAACTTAGAAGATATTTCTCTTTGAAAACCATATTTGAGCCTTTTAAAATTATTTACGGAATAATTCAATCGATTTTACTTTTAAAAAAACAAAAAATTCAAATAATTTTTTCCAAATGATGATATGTTTCTTTACCAGTAGCAATTGCTTCTCAAATTTTGTGAATTAAAATATTTTTGCATGAATCAGACACAATTCCAGGTTTGGCAAATAGGATAGTAGGGAGATTTGCTAATAAAATATTTTTGGGATTTGATTCTGCAAAAAAATATTTTGATGGCAAAAAATGTGAAGTTGTAGGACAAATTTTAAATAAAGATTTATTTTATGATTTAAATTTTGAAACTAATTTTTGAAATACTAATCTTTTAATTATTTGATGAAGTCAATGATCAACTCGTATATTCGAATTTTTATTAAAAAATATTAATAAATTTAAAAATTTCAATATTGATATTGTACTCTGAAGCCTGAATACTGATTTTAAAAAAAAATTTGAAACATATAAATTTGTAAAAACATATGATTTTATTAATCACGATATTTTGAAAAATTTATATGCAAAAGCAGATATTGCACTTACTCGAGCTTGAGCCACTAATC
>CAZFLS010000225.1:0-1743 GCA_964518815.1 uncultured Candidatus Peribacteria bacterium | reverse complement strand
GAAGAATGAGAATTTATAGCTTTTAAAAAGTGTATAAATAATACAATAGTAAAACTTTTAATACCAAAAGATGCGAAAAGAAGTTCTGCTACATCTCGTAAATGTAGAGCAAGTAAGGCAAAAGTATTAGCTATTTATACTAAAGAATGAAAAGAATTAAAAGAAACAATCTCAACTTATGATAGTACTTTTATTTATAAGGTTTGAAGAATAGTAGAGCCAAAAAATTGATTTGAAGAAGATAGATTTATTGAATGTTGATGATGAATACATTTTTTTATTACAAGACAAGAAGCTGAACAATATAACTAATTTTATTTATTAATTTATATATATGACAATCAATAAGAAAATATTTGAATTTAAGAAAAAAGAAATTCAATTAATTAGAAATACAACTTGATATAATTATAAATATGCTGATTTAGAACAGATACAAGAAAAGATTTGACCTATATTAGAAGAATTAAAACTATTAATTATACACAGAACAGAAAATCAAAAAGTAATAACAAGAATTATAGATTTAGAAGATGATAGTTTTATAGAAAGTTGAATAGATATTTGAGAAGTAAAAACAGAAACTAAAAAAGATTTAATAGATAAAAATCAAAATAAGATTTGAGAAAGTATTGAAATTAATACACTAGACCCACAATGAGTTTGAAGTATTATTACATATTATAGAAGATATAATATTTTACAACTATTAGATTTAAAAATTGATGATGATGATTGAGCAAATTGAAGTCAAAGAGCGCAAGTTAAACAAAATTATACATCACAAAACATAGAGACTAAAACAGAAACAAAAACAGATAATCAATATTGAAAATGTAGTAAGTGTTGAGCTGACAATGTTTTTAATCCTAAAACTTGAAAAATATTCTGTTCAGATAAATGTTTTTTATCTAAAAAAATAGAATCACAACAAGATTTATCAGAAATACCTTTTTAATTTATAATCTATAAAACTATGGAAACATCACTATATAATATATCACAAGAACTATTACAAGTAATTCAATGAGATGAGAATTGAGAAATAGACACTGCAAAACTAGATGAATTACAACCACTACTAGAAGATAAAGTACAAAATATTTGACTTCTATTACAAGACTGGTACGGCAATATAGAAAAGATTAAAACAGAAATAGACAGATTAAAGAAAATGAAAGAAGTTATTGAAAATAAGTCAGAAAGATTAAGAGAATATGTTAAATACAATATGATAAAACTTTGAACTGATAAAATAGAAACACCTTTAATTAAAGCAAGTCTAAGAAAAAGTGAAAGTTTAGAAATTACAGACATTACAAAAGTACCAAGTGAATATATAACCTTAGAGCCAAAAGCTGATAAAATGACTATTAAGAAAGATTTAAAAGAATGAAAAATAATTGAATGAGTAGAATTAAAAGAAAATATTAATATTAATTTTAAATAATTTAATTCTTAACTTATAAACTATATGAATAATGAAATAAGCATTGAACATAAAAAAAGATTATTAAAAAAATGGAGATGAATATTAACACGATATTCTAAATTAAGAGATAATTGATTTATTAGAGAATATAGAAAATGAAATGTAAACCATATAGTCGATTGTACTAAAACAAAACACTTTTACTTAAATGAAATTGAAAAGGCAATGAAAATAATTAATACTTTATCTCTTAATTAAATAAATAACTATGATAACATTTAAAATATTTTCTAGTCAATTAACTGGAAAAC
>CAZFLS010000224.1:0-1755 GCA_964518815.1 uncultured Candidatus Peribacteria bacterium | reverse complement strand
ACTATGCCCACGTTGACTGCCCAGGTCATGCTGACTACATCAAAAACATGGTTACCGGTGCTGCCCAGATGGACGGAGCTATCCTTGTGGTAGCTGCTACAGACGGACCCATGCCCCAAACAAACGAACACATTCTGCTTGCCCGTCAGGTGGGTGTTCCCAAGATCGTTGTTTTCATGAACAAAGTGGACTTGGTGGATGATGAAGAATTATTGGAAATTGTGGAAATGGAAATCAGAGACCGTCTTACTTTCTATGGTTTTGACGGAGAAAATACCCCGGTTATCAGAGGATCTGCCTTAGGCGGACTAAACCTCGAACCGAAATGGGTGGAAAAAATTATGGAACTGATGAACGCCGTTGACTCATACATTCCTATGCCTGTTCGCGAAGTGGAAAAAGATTTCCTCATGCCTGTGGAAGATGTGTTCTCAATTACCGGACGTGGTACTGTTGCTACCGGAAGAATCGAAACCGGAGTTATCAACTCTGGCGACCCCGTAGAAATTATCGGTCTGGGTGCTGAAAAACTGAAATCAGTGGTTACCGGTGTGGAAATGTTCCGCAAAATCCTCGACCGTGGCGAAGCTGGTGATAACACCGGTCTGTTGCTCAGAGGTATCGACAAGGATCAGATTTTCCGTGGTATGGTGGTTGCAAAACCCGGTTCTGTAAAACCGCATACTCACTTTAAAGGACAAGTCTATATCCTGAAGAAAGAAGAAGGTGGCCGCCACACTCCTTTCCATAACAAATATCGTCCGCAGTTTTATTTCCGTACCACCGACGTTACCGGCGAAGTTACACTTCCTGAAGGCGTTGAAATGGTAATGCCCGGAGATAACCTTGTGATAGAAGTAAAATTGATTTCGGAAATCGCTATGAACCTCAACCTCCGTTTTGCTATCCGTGAAGGTGGAAGAACAGTAGGTGCAGGCCAGGTAATCGAAATCCTCGATTAATAGGTTACAAAGACTAAGGAATTTCACTGGCAACAGCGGAATACCTTAGTCTTTTTTAAAGCTTGTTATGTGAGTATAAACGGGTGTAGCTCAATTGGTAGAGTGGCGGTCTCCAAAACCGTAGGCTGTGGGTTCGATTCCTACCACCCGTGCAAATAAAAGCTTTCATGAAAAAAATAAAAAATTATATAAAAGAAAGTTACGACGAATTGGTACACAAAGTCTCATGGCCAACATGGAGTGAGCTTCAAAATAGTGCGATTGTCGTGTCCATCGCTTCCGTTATTATCGCTATCGTGGTATATCTGATGGACTTGTCATTCGGTACCTTGCTGAAACAGTTTTATTTACTGTTTTAGTGTTATTATCAAAATCGTTGTTCTGCCAATTCTCTTATGTTTCTCCCAATGGAGTGTGATTTATGAGCGATCAAGTAAAAAAGTGGTATGTGGTTAAAGCCGTCAGCGGCAAAGAAAAGAAGGTTAAGGAATTAATTGAAAGTGAGATCAATCACCAAAATCTTCAGGACTATGTCTCGCAGGTGCTTATACCTACAGAAAAAGTGTACCAGGTACGTAAGGGTAAAAAAATCAGTAAGGAAAGAAATTTCTTTCCCGGTTACGTACTGATCGAAGCCCTTCTCGTTGGTGAAGTAGCTCATATTATCAAAAATGTTACCGGCGTATTGGGCTTCCTGGGTTCTAAAGGTGAACCTATTCCAATGAGAACCGCCGAGGTGAACAGAATATTAGGCAAAGTTGATGAATTATCCGAAAAAGGAGAAGAAATCAGC
>CAZFLS010000223.1:0-1783 GCA_964518815.1 uncultured Candidatus Peribacteria bacterium | reverse complement strand
TCATTCTTGCGAAGCGAAAATCTATATCTAATAATATGTTTTTACTTAAAAAGTAAATCATTCTAATTCTAATTCCTTTTTTAATGAATCACTTAAAGTTCTTTTATCTAAAAATTTTAAATTTATAAAAATAGGATTATTATCAACAGAACGATTTAATGGCATAATTTGAACTGTAGATATACCATTTTTAACTGCAAATGTATGTGGCAAAACTATTACATCTTGTCAAGATAATCATGCAATTCTAGAATCAAAGCTATTTCTTAATTTAGAATTTTCAATCACTTTTACTTGACTTGAAAAATAACTATTTTTGCTTTCTTCTAATTTTCTAGCAGATAATATTTTTTTAGCTTCCTCGTCTGTAACTACAGGAATTCGTTTATCTGAAAGATTTGCGAATATTGAGTGTATTTTTAATATTCAATCAATAGTTTCTCTTGTTTTTCATGCTCTAATTAGAGTTTGTTCAATATTTTCTGGTGATTTTCATTTTATAGTATCAGCTAAGTTTTTTATTTTGTTCATAAATTTTATGCATTAAAAAATAAAGTAATTATACTTATATTTAAAAATTTAAATTTGTCAAAACTATTTTTTACTTTATTACTATCTGTGTCTGTACATCGTTTACACTTTTGAAAAAAATTTAAAAAGTAAATTTGAATTTTATAAATTTATATATAGATTAGGATAAATTGATTTTAATTATAAAAAGGAATGGACAAAACATGAATTAATTTATTAAAATCTTATTCAGATAAAAAAATTGATTTTTTATTAGATCTTGTTCCTGTATGAAAAACAACATCAAAAATAAGAAATAGAATAAACTCAATTGTATGGGGAATTAATTATCCTAACAAAATATCAAAATACTATCTTCAACGTTTTTTGATTTCAAATACTGTGAATAATATAATAAAAAGAAAAGATCAAGAAATAGTAAAAAATAAACTCAACTGGGAAAGACATTTTAAAAATATTACAAAAAATCCATGACAAATCTTTGAATATTTTTTGGTGGATTATTTAGAAAGAACTAAAAATGATTTTAAAGAATATAAAAAATATAATTTTAAATTTAATCATACAAAAGCTACTCCTGAACAAGACCAAGAAAAAATCGATTTTTTATCTACTTTATTTACAGAAGATGAAAATTTAGAGAAAAATAAGATTACTTTTTGAGTACAACTAACAACAGAAAAATCAAAAGCAATGTTCAAAAAAGATAGTAAAAATATGTGAATAAGTAAAAAAGAAAGTTCTGTAAAAAAAATATCAAAAAAAATTGAAAAAAATAGGTTCAAAAATTATTCGAAGATATATATTCCTGATTTAATGGTATTATTGGTAGTTAACTCTCATATAAACAGATTATTAAATATTGAAAATAACAATATTTTTAAAGACGCTTTTAATCAATGGAAAGCAGAAAATTTTTCTTCTTCATGACCAAATAAATTTTTGAATAAATCAGTACAAGATGATTTTAAGTTAATTTCAACATGATATCATTATTGATTAAAAAATTTTTATAGATTTCTAAAAAATATTTGTAAACCTTGAATACAAGATTTTAAAGTCATGAGTGATAAATATGAAGATTTTTACATTGTATCTTCATACAATAAACAAAAAGAAGATATAAATTAGATTTCTTCAAAAAAAACGATAAATCATTACTCATGACTATTCATTTTTTTATAAATTCAAAAATTAAGACTTAATGGACAAAAATGGGTAGGTATTTTAACTAATATGTGTTATAATTAAG
>CAZFLS010000222.1:0-1804 GCA_964518815.1 uncultured Candidatus Peribacteria bacterium | reverse complement strand
CTCCGGGACAAGTAATCCTGATTTTTGATGCTGCCAAGGTTGTAGCTTTAAGCAAATGGGATGCGGGGAAAAGGATAGCCGTAGATATAAGACAAATGAAAAATGAGCCGGTGATCGGGATAGTAGCGAATATCGAGGACAAAGAAGAGATCAAAAATATAGTCGGCAACAGGCGTATCCCGATATATTTCTTTGAGCCAAAATTCCCCGGCTTAAAGAATTTATCCGGCGCTAAGCTGCGTGATATTATCCAGAAAGTAGATAGAATTGAACAAGAGAATTATGATTTGTCATTGAGGCTAGGCTCCCTGAGAGAACAAAAACGTATAATGGAAGAACGCCGGTCCAGGATGCGCGAATTATTGGGGCAAATAAGCCCGGCACAATTTAACGGATTGGCTAGGGATTTGTTAGAGCGAGAGTTTAGCGCGGATAACCGCAGTATCGCCCAGTTTGCAATCGACCCATTCTCTCCTGCCGCGATAGACGGTTCTTTGACAAATAAACTGATTGAGGCAATAAATTCCGGCCAGGTTATCAGGCTGGGCTTGAACCACCTTTCTTCCGGCGCGGATGAATATAGCCAGGTTATGTCTGTTTTTAATCTTTTAGAAGAAAAATTAAGTGAAGGATTATCCAGTAAGTTTAAGGTTACGCCTTATGATCTAAAGAATGCCGTTAGAGAGCTTTTGATGAACGCATTTTTACATGGGAACAAGCTAGATTTTTCTTTGCCGATTTACCTTTATTTTGATTTCAGCAACCAAAAAATAGAGATTTATGATTTAGCAATGCCGCCAAGCCCAGCCTTGGAACGGGATAAGGCAGAGGCAGAAAAAGCCGGAATAGGGGGACAGGGTTCCGGTTTAGGTTTACTCAGCCAATTAGGATGGAGTTATAAATTAGATCCGGTTACCGCATCAGGTTCGGATAGGCAGATAGGAAATAAAGCCGTAGTCTACAGGAGCTCTCAGGGCGGTATTGATTTCCGCGCGCTACCTATAGTCAGCCAACCGGTATTGATTAATCCCCGGGTTAATGCGGGCATCGTTCCTCCGATCCCGTTAGCGGAATTAAATAGCGAATGGCTCCAGATAGAGAATATGCTGGCGGCCGGGATTACGCCATCAAGCGAAAGAATCAAAGAATACCTGCAGTCCTGTTACTTAAAACAAGATTTTACCCAGGATATTGATAAGGTATTATCCTGCATTGCCAGTATCTTGAGGCTTGAAGAAGAGTCAGCGGTTAATACAGATTCATCCTTAAGAGAGATGCTGGTTCTTTTGGAATCAGATAAACCAGCTGGCGAAATGCAGGTTGTTTTAGCGCAGATTACGGTAGAAAAGCAAGAGCGAAAATTAATAAAACAATAAGGGGCGTCCTCACCTTTGAAAAGCTCATCGGCTTTCAAAAAGGTTCCCTAAACGAGCGCCCCTTTTATTTTTTGCCTGCCAATATTTATCTTGCAATAAGCCTGCCAGGGGATAGAATAGAAATAAAGGGGACGGTTCTATTTTTCTTTCCCGTATCCTGTTGAAAAATAGAACCGTCCCCTTTATTCCCATGAATAAAAAAATAGACTATAAAAACGAACTGAATCCTGCGCAGCTGGAAGCCGTTGAATCAACCGACGGCGCCTACCTTGTCATTGCCGGCGCAGGAAGCGGCAAGACCCGCGTATTAGTGCACCGCGTGGCGTATTTAGTGGAAAAAGGGGTTAAGCCCGACGAGATCTTATTGCTTACCTTTACCCGCCGGGCTGCTGAAGAGATGCTCCGCCGGGCCAGCCTGCTTTTAGATG
>CAZFLS010000221.1:0-1806 GCA_964518815.1 uncultured Candidatus Peribacteria bacterium | reverse complement strand
TTTTCTATTTTTTCTCTTTCTAAATTCATTTCTCTTTTTATTTCAGAAATTGTTTTTTCAACTGAAATTAACATATTTTCCATTTTTTCAGAAATAAGAGTAGATTGTTGAATTAAAATGTTTTTTATTTGATGTTTAATTTCTGGAAGCGTGTTTGTAAAATTTTTTTCAATTTTTCCTAAAACCTCGTCTCTGATTTTTTTTAATTCTCTCTGTTTAATATTGAAATCTAATCCCACTACCGATAATAAATATCCTACACCCGCCACTACCCAACCAATTGGACCTGTAAATAACATAGCAGATAAAAAACCAATCCCAAATCCTACTCCTAAAAATGAAGCAAAATCTGCAATAGTGCAGTCATTATATTTAAAATCTAAATTTAAAGAATCAAAATTACCTTGAACGAGATTTGCCTGATACGATAGTAAATCTTCATTAAAATCTTTAATTCTTAATAATACTTCATGTTTAATTTCATCAATATCAATTTTTAATCTATTTTCAATATTCAATGACATATCTACTACTTTTTCTTTTATAAAAGAATTTAAATCATTTTTCAAGTCGTCCTGTATATCGCCTTCATAATTTAATATATAAGATGAAACTTCATTTAATAATGGCCTAACATATTTATTTGATTCTATCTGAAAACATTCTAACAATCGATTTCCTTTCATTTCAAAAAAAGATAAAATATCCTTTTTTCTATCTTTAATTTGCGCAAGTAACGGCTCATTTTCCTTGATTTTTTTTTCAAAAAATTCAGGAGAAAAATTCAAACTATTAATTTTTAATTTTAAATTGTTATGGTATGTTTGTATTATTGATGAACTATAAGTCAAAGGCTGACAAATCATCTCTTTGGCTTTCTCACTTGATGTCAAAAATTTTTCCATTTCTATTATAAATTTTGAAAAGCCAGATTTTTCAACATCTCCTTCTAATGCTTTTTTTGTATTTATAAGATATAATGTTATATCACAACCCGTATTAACAGATTCTTTTATTTTTGAAACGAAATATTCATACTCTTCTTTAAATTCTTCGTATTCATCATCATTCCAATAATTTACTACAAAAATAATTTTATTAATAAACTCACGAAACATTTTTAAATATCTTTCTTCTGATTCTTGAAAAAATTGAGAAGCGCGCATAAGCATTATTGCAGCATTACCATTTGGCAAATAGTCCAAAGTCGCCTTTTCATGATAATCGTAAGTAGAATTTAAACCAGGCGTATCAATAATTTCAACGCCATTTTTGCAATACTCTGTAGGATAATAAATTTCCGCAAATTTAATTTGTTTAGAATTTTTATCTGCTTCGTCAGTCAACGCAGTAGTATATCTTTCTAAATCAGTGTACCCAATTTCAACGATTTTTCCGCTTGAAATTTCTTTACCGTTATCGTCAATTTTTCCATAATAATTTAATTTGACTTTTTTTGTTTCGCCATATTTGATAATATTAATAGTCGCCTGCGTCTCTGTCGCTCCGACAGGCAATACTTTTTCTTTTAAAAGAGCATTCAAAAAAGTTGATTTCCCGTTATTGAATTGTCCTACTATCATTATCCTGAATATGCCATTAAGCACTTTTTTTTTTTGTTCAATCAATGCTTTAATATGATCATTTTCCATAGGATTTTGGCTTTCATCTTGTTTTTCATATTCGCAAATAAGAGCAATAAGATTATCTATTTCGCAGGCTGTTTCTTTTTTTGTCTTATTAAAATCTTGGATTGTATATTGCACTGTATTAACTCCTATGATAAATATCAATATTTTTTATAAA
>CAZFLS010000220.1:0-1839 GCA_964518815.1 uncultured Candidatus Peribacteria bacterium | reverse complement strand
TTTCGCCTGCGTAAAATGATTATGTCGAAAAATGAAACCGAAAGACGCAAAGCCTTAGATGAATTGTTCCCTTATGTAAAAAAAGATATTAAAGGGACACTTGAGGCAATGGATGGATTTCCGGTAGTTATCAGGTTGCTTGATCCGCCGCTGCATGAATTTGTCCCGCGCGACCCGAGCAAACTGGAACAGCTGGCAAAAGACCTGAATATTTCCATGGGGGAATTAAACAACCGGGCTGAGGGACTGCATGAATCCAACCCCATGATGGGACATAGGGGAGTAAGGCTAGGGGTAACTTATCCGGAAGTATCTGAAATGCAGATAAGGGCTATTCTTGAGGCAGGCGCGGAACTAATCAAAGAAGGCAAAAAACCCTATCCTGAAGTTATGATCCCTGTTGTCTGCGATGTAAAAGAACTCGTGGATCAGCTTGCGATTGCAAAAAAAGTTTACACCGAGACTCTGAATAAATACGGGCTCAAAAGCATAAAACATTTATTCGGGACAATGATTGAGATACCCAGAGCCGCCATTGTGGCCAACAAACTGGCTGAAGTAGCAGCCTTCTTTTCGTTCGGCACAAATGATATGACTCAAATGGGATTCGGATTCTCCCGCGATGATATAGGCTCATTCCTGCCTGAATATCTGAAAAAAGGAATCTTGCCTGAAGATCCATTCCAGAGCATTGACCAGGAAGGCATAGGCGAGTTAATTAAAATCGGTATTGAACGCGGAAGGAAAACCAATAAAAAGTTAGAAGTCGGCATATGCGGTGAGCACGGAGGAGAACCTAAGTCCGTTGAATTCTGCCATAAAGTAGGCATGGATTATGTAAGCTGTTCTCCTTTTAGGGTACCTATTGCAATCTTAGCAGCAGCCCAGGCAGTAATGAAAGAAAAGAAGGGCAAGAAATAAAAGGTAAAAACGCGAGGAATCTGCCCCTATAGCTCATAAGGATAGAGCAGCAGTTTCCTAAACTGCGTGCGGCAGGTTCGATTCCTGCTAGGGGCATAAGCTTCGAAAAGGATAATAAATAATGGAAGCATTAAGGACATATCTTAAGGAGATAAGGGTAATCCCGCTTTTAACAGCGAAAGATGAAATTGAGTTAAGCAAAAAGATAAAGCGCGGGGACGAGCAGGCAAGGAAAAAGATGATCCGCAGCAACCTACGCCTGGTAGTAAATATCGCCAAACGCTATATGTATTTAGGGATACCTTTTCTGGACTTAATAGAAGAGGGCAACTTAGGGTTAATGAAGGCGGTTGATAAATTCAACCCGAAAAAAGGATTCCGCTTCTCAACCTACGCTGCCTGGTGGATCAAACAAAGTATCACCCGCTCCATATCCGAACAGGGGAAAATGATCCGCATGCCGGTTTATATGAGCGAGATGATAACCAAATGGAAGAAAACAAAAGAAGAATTGTCCCAGAAATTCAAAAGGCCGACCTCCGACACCGAAGTAGCAAAAAAGCTAAAACTGCCCCAGGATAAGGTTGAACAGATAAACTTCTGGCTTTCAGCAACTACTTCATCTCTAGAAACACCCATAGGCGAAGAAGACGAAAACGAAGTAATGGACCTGGTTGAAGACCAGACAGCAATACAACCTGATGAAAAAATAGAAAGCCTTCTTGATAAAGAGCGGGTGGGGAGCCTTTTAAGCATAATGGGAGAAAGAGAACGCAAAGTGCTTGACATGCGCTTCGGGCTTGAGCAGGAAAAACCCCACACCTTAGCTGAAGTGGCAAAAGAGCTTGGAGTGTCAAGAGAACGGGTCCGCCAGATAGAAGAAGCGGCCTTAAAAAAATTGCGCAAATTTGCAGAACA
>CAZFLS010000219.1:0-1883 GCA_964518815.1 uncultured Candidatus Peribacteria bacterium | reverse complement strand
CCGTCAGACAGCGCACAAAAAGGCAAATCGAACCGAAGCGGGGCGTGAATTTGATGGCATTCCCCAGCAGATTAATCAACACTTGTCCCAGCCTGACCTCGTCCCCGATAAGGCGGTCGGGGACATCGTCATCAATATGAACCAAAGCTTCTATTTCATTTTGCCTGATACGCTCCTCTAAGAGACTCCTAGTTCTTTCAGTCAGCTGACGCAAACTAAATGGCGCGGTCTGAACAAGCATCTTGCCCGCTTCAATCTTGGAAAAATCCAATATGTCGTTAATAATTCGAAGAAGTGCGTCCGCAGAGCTCTTTATCAGTTCAAGGTTTTGGCGCTGTTCTGTGCCGAGCTCGCCGTCAAGCACCAAGTTTGCCATTCCTATAACCCCATTCATCGGCGTGCGAATCTCGTGGCTCATATTGGCCATAAACTCGCTTTTGGCCCGCACCGCCGCCTGCGCAGCCTTCATGGCGTTTCGAAGCTCCTCCTCGTATCGCTTGCGCTGCGTTATATCGATAAAACACTCGAGCAGCTTCTCCTCGCCCCGCAGGTTAATCTTTTTTACCGACTTAAAGATCGGAACTTGCGTGCCATCAGCGCAAAAGAGAATGCGCTCGGAGTTATCGGCCTCTTGCCCCAGATCGCATATCGGACACTTATTCTTATCTGCGGAACACAGCAGCTCATGGCATACTCGACCCTGAATCTGCTCGGCACTGCCGCCATGCATCGCCGCTACAACCGGATTAACCCGCTCGATCGTGCGCGTCTTGGGATCTACAATCATCAACCCCACGCTCATATTATCCATCAGGAATCGCTGAATCGATTCGCTCTCCTGAATTTCAGCTGTTCGAGCAAAAACCTCCCGCTCCAAGTAGGCCCTACGATTGCTCAGGACACCCACCACCGAGGCGAGCGAAGCGGTCAGAAAAAACCCGACTAACAGGGACACTCGCTCCGCTGACAAATATCCGGAGACTGGATACGCCGTCCCCGGACGCAGGAGAAGGGCGTACGACTTACCATAAACAAAGAGCGGGATAACTGCCGCAAGCTCGCCTTGACCCGCGCCAAGCACCCCCCTCTCGGCAGCATATGCCGCGGGTGCTGTTCTCGAAGAAGCGGCGATTTTTTTTGGCTCCACGCCGGCTTCGAGTTGATATAAGTCCATATCTACGAATGAGCGCTTATCGCCCGATTTGCTCGCCGACGAGGCAAGCAGTGGGTTAAGCCCAAGTGTTGCCGCTGCGAATCCATCCATCTCATGATGGGGCACAAATCCGTGGTCATTGAAGGACGAACTTTCGATAACGGATGCAGCCGGGGCAAGAACCATTAGCGAGGGCCCATCACTAGGAGTTTGAAACACCTCGGTCGCAGCGGCAGCTCCAGTACGCGATGAAACTTGCAGGGCCTGCCTTGCAAGCGGACCTGAATAGATATCAGATATATAGTCTGTTCCATCTTCAGGATGAGGCTCCGCAAATATGCGGCGATTATTTCCATCAACGCGCTCTAACCATCCGATTTCCGACACAAATGCATTTTGCATGAGGGCCATACTAAAGTTATGGAATTCCCCTGCGTCAATGCTTTCGTTCGTGCTGACAAATCTCACCAAGCTGCCGAGTACATCATCGCGGATATCCAGCATCCTATCGAGGACTGCGCTTGCCCTTGCTGCTGCCAATTCAGAAAACCCTCGCCACTCGAATCTACGGTAGCTTTGACTAAGCACGCCCGCAGCCGCTATGGTCAGGACAAACCCCACCACAAGCGCGGTAAGGGTCTCAATGTGCCGCAGCTTCCATTTCTTCTCTGAGCACAGCAGGTTTCTCCACTGCAGGGCGAACCCGCTAACGACAACGACGACCGAAAGA
>CAZFLS010000218.1:0-1891 GCA_964518815.1 uncultured Candidatus Peribacteria bacterium | reverse complement strand
GTCCAAATTTGACTAATTGCATTGCTTTTAAAAATTTTATGTTAACACTACCTAAGTAATAAATTAAAGTTTTTTAATTAAAATCTTATCTTGAGAAATTATGATAGGATTTTTTAGACTTTTATATTTAATTTTGAAATAAAAAAATATCATATATAGTATGTTATATCTTTTAAGTTTTCATTTTTTATGAATACTATTCATTATATTGTGATTTTTTTGATATTTATAATAATATTACTCTGATCACATTATGTTTGTTATTTCTTGTTAATTCAGATTTTTTGAGTAGTAAATTTTAAAGTAAAATTAATATTATTTTTAACTTTTACATTTTTATCTATAAGCTTTTTTTTGGCTTCTATATTAGCTCATTATTTTAATAATGTATTCACAAGATTTTTTTATCTAATTTCTTGATATTGGTTATGATTTTTGATAAATTTATTTTTAGCTTTAATTTTAGCCTTTCTTATTTTTTTAGTTTTTAAGTATTTTAAATTATCATTCAATACAAATTATATTTCTATATTTTTAATTACTTTAGCATTGGTTACTACTATTTATGGTTGAATAAATGCTTCTAATTTCAAAATTAACAATATAACCATACCAATAAAAAATTTACCTATATCATGGCAAAATAATAAGATAATACAAATTTCTGATGTTCACTTATGACATGTTTATAGATCAGATTTTTTGGAAAAGGTTATAAAAATGATTAATTTTCAAAAACCAAATTTTGTATTTATTACTTGAGATTTTTTTGATTGAATGGATTGAGATTTAGATTCATTTACAAAAGTTTTAAATACCTTTGATAATAATATTTGAGTTTATTTTGTTACTTGAAATCATGAGGGTCTCTTATGATTAGATAAAGCTTTTAAAGAATTATCAAAAACTAAAATAAAAATACTTAATAATGATTTAGTCGAAATAGACTGAGTGCAAATTATATGAATTTCTTATTGAGATAAAAATAATCAAAACATTAAAAATATTATTTTAAATATGAAAAATTTTGACCAAAACAAGCCTCATATTTTACTTTATCATGTTCCAGATAGTATAGAACAAATAAAGGAAGCTAGTATTAATCTTCAGCTTTCTGGACATTCTCATGGATGACAATTATTTCCATTTAATTTGATTACAAAATTATTTTATAAATGATTTGATAAAGGTTTATATAAACATCAAGATTATTATCTTTATACTAGTTTTGGTCTTGGCACTTGGTGACCTGCCATTAGAACAAGTGGGTTTTCAGAAATAGTAATTATTAATTTAATTAGAGAGTAAATTTTAAAAAAATAGCTTATCATGTATTGGTGAGCTATTTTAAATTTATTATTAAATTGAATTATTATTTGCTTTTTGAAAAAAATCCTATAAGCTAGTGGAGTATTTTATATTTATATTGTTTTGTTTAATTATTTAAGATATACTCTTAAACTTTTAAATTTTTTTAGTAAAGTATAAATATATATACTTATTTTTTATTTATTAATTAATTATTTTTTATGGAAGGTGTTATAAAGAAAATTCTACCTAAAGGTGGTTATGGTTTTATACAATCAGAAGAATTACCACAAGATTTATTTTTTCATTTCAGTGCTGTTGAATGAGGAATTACAGTTTTTAATAATCTAGTTTCTGGTCAAAAAGTTACTTTTGAAGTAACTAAATGAAGTAAACCTGGTTCAAAACAAGCTGTTAATATTTGTCTTATTGAAGAAGGTGGAGAAAAAAAACATAAAGCAGCAAAAAAAGCTAGCGATTCTTGAGAAGATGCAGAGTAATTATATTGAATTAATTTTTAAGATTTAAATTAAAAAACATAAACAAGTTAATATATCAAAGTAAAGTTTAGTATACAATGTTT
>CAZFLS010000217.1:0-1892 GCA_964518815.1 uncultured Candidatus Peribacteria bacterium | reverse complement strand
GTGCTTGAGTGTCTGAATAATTACTTAGATAAAAATAAATCTGATCTTTATATCAGGTAGCTCTTATTTCTTTAATTTTAGTTTTAATCTGTTTTTTTATATCTTCATAATTTACAAAAATTACTATAAAATAATTTTTGAAAGCTCATTTAAGGTAGCAATAACTACAATTAAAAATACAATTTAAATTTGTTTTTACAAAATAGCATTCTTTTACTGGTCCATAATTTGGAGGTGTATCAAAAATAGCATTTCAATTTAATTTTGCAAAAATTATAGATTTTTGAACATGAAAATTTCAAATGTTTTTATCAAAAATATTTTTGTAATTATTAATTTCAAGAATTGGATTATTTTTTAATTTATTTAAAATTCTTGAAGTCAGTACATATTTTTTAGTCTTTTTTTCTAGATATATTAGCATATTATTTTTTTAAGGTATTTTTTACTTTCTTCTCAGTTTCTTTTATTACTTCTCCATTTTCTGGTGGTAAAGATCTTAATACTTTATCTATAGGTTCTATAAACATTTCCTCAAATACTTTTTTAGAAATTTCAAAAATTCTTTTTAAAAATTTTTTATCTTCTTCTGTTAAACTTTTTATTCCTTTCTCTTTGATTTTTTCATCTAAAAAAATAGGCTTCCAATGAGATACATCTAAATGCCATCACTCTTTTTTTGGAACATAAAGTTCTTTATATTTATCAGTTATTAAATTAAATAAATGACGATCTGTATGCGATAAATCATAAAGCCAACTAATTCATTTTTTAAGATTATCCTCTTTTTGTTCTTCAGTAAATCATACATTTTCTTTATTTGTCTTCATATTAAAAGATTATGAAATAAGGTAAATTCACCTTAAATAATTATAAAAAAATTTATCAAATTGAAATTTTCTTTATTTCTCAACCAAATAAAACTAATCCATCTGGATTTTTCTTGTTTACATTTTCCTCTTTTTTATTTAAAAAAATATCTTAAAATTTTAAAAAATAAAATTATTTTTAACTTAAAATAAAATCAAACTTAATGATATAGAAAAAATATTTTTGTCAATCAAAATTTGCAAGTTTTGCAAGTTTTATAATTTTATTTTTAATTTACTTTCATAAAACATTTAATACATTGTCTTTTTTGTTAAAAATTTCTTTGAATCATTTTGGATCTCAGTAATCTGCAAAATTACTAATATATTTATGTGCTCATTCTAATTTTGCAGAATGTTTTATAGGACACCAATAAAGTTCTGTTCTTCAGGCTATTTCTACAGCATAAGCAAATAATCAATTGGCATAACTACAATATAAACAATTAATTTTTTGTAATAAATTCAAATAGTCCAAAAACCTTCTATCATAAGTAATAAAATCTTTTCTTGTAACTCTTTTTATTCAGTATAGAGGAAAAGCAGTATATTGATATAATGTTAAAAAAATATCAAGAAGTACAATTGGAAAAAACATACCATAGATAAATGGAACACTAAGAATATTCCTAATGTTTGCTGTAAATATATAATGAAACAGTCCTTCTTTAAATTTTTTGTTGTAAACTTGGATTTTTTTTAAAAAAATTATTTTTCTCTCTTTAATAATAAATCAATACTGTTCTGACATTCTATTGTATTCTATTCTTAGTTCTTTTTTGAGAGCATCAATTTTTTGTAAAATTTCATTAATTTTTGAGTCCATAAAAATTAGTAGATTAACAAATTAAAATGTAGAAGATGCAACTTATTTTAAATAGTCTTATTTTCTAAATATTTTTTTAATATTAATAAGTAATTCATTATAATCAATATTTTTTATTTCTTTTTCTTTTAGTGAATATTTTATCTTACTTTTTGTAAGCAAAAAGTAACAAAAACTTTTGGGGTTAGCAAAACTCG
>CAZFLS010000216.1:0-1900 GCA_964518815.1 uncultured Candidatus Peribacteria bacterium | reverse complement strand
ATAGTGGATCTTATAATGAATGTAAGTGATGATAAAAATATTTTGGTTGTTTGAGATGATGATCAAAGTATTTTTCGTTTTCAATGAGCCAATCTTGAAAATATGTTATTTTTTTCTAAAAAATATGAAAATACAAAATTTATAGTTTTAGATGAAAATTACAGATCGACTCAAAATATTTTGAATTTAGCTTCCAAAAGTATTTCTACAAATAAATCCAGAATCTCAAATTATATTAAAGAAGTTCAAAAAGATTTAAAGTCAAATATAGATCCTGAAACAAATTCAGGATGACAGCCAGAATTTTATTTTACAAAAAACGAAATTGAAGAAAAGTCTTTAGTTTTGGAAAAGATTTTGGATTTACAAAAACAAAATCCAAATTTAAAACTGGATGACATTGCTATTATAGTTAGAACAAATAGGGAAGTGGAAGAGTGGACTGATTTCTTGCAAAATAACTGAATACATGTAGAAAGCAGGGTTAAATCAAATATTTTAAAATCATATTTTGTAAATTTACTTTTGGATTTGCTTGCTATAACTTATAATCCATATTCTAACGAGACAAAATTAATAAATTTAATGAGAAGCCAATTATTTAATTTTGATAAAGTTGATATTTTGCGTTTAAATAGATATCTTTATGTTGCTAATTATATAAGAAAAGATAAACTAAAAATTTTTAATATTCTTACAAGCGACATTCATTTTGATAAAGTAGATTTTAAAAATAAGGAAGAATTTGATATTTTTTTGGACAATATTTTGGAAGTACAAAAATCACTCTGAGTCAATTTTTACAGTTTCTTCAAACACGCTTTGGAGAAATTTGGATTTATCGATTTTGTTGAAAAAAATGGCAATTTTAGTGATTTGGAGGATATTTTTACTTTGCTTAATATTATAAAATCTTGGGTTGAACAAAATGATAAATTGGATGCTGACGGTTTTTTTAAGAAAATAAATTATTATTTAAAATACAATATTTCAATAAACAGACATATTTTACAAGCAAGTATTTCTTGAATTCAAGTACTTACAGCTCATCAATCAAAATGATTGGAATATGAAGCAGTATTTATTCCTGGGCTTTATGAAGGTAATTGGTGATGAAAAAGGGTTGTAGACTTGATTAAATTACCTTTTTCAGTTTTGGGATCTTCATTCTCTGAGACCATAAAAGAAGAAGCATCAGTTGAGGAAGAAAAAAGACTTTTTTATGTGGCTATTACTAGAGCAAAAAGACATCTTTATTTAAGTTTTCCTTCTTTAATTCAAGATAAAATAAAATTACAATCACAATTTTTACAAGAATTGGAAGTTAAATATGATAGTTTTGCTATAACAAATTTTGAAAAATATCTAAAAAATGAGTTTAGTATAATTATAAAAATTAAGGGTACTTTTGGCGAAGAAGAGGAATTATATATAAAAGATTTTTTACAAAATTATAAACTTTCCGCAAGTGATTTAAATAAATTTATAGAAGACCCAAGTGTATTTTTAAGAGAAAGTATTTTTAAATATCCATTTGAGGATACTGAATTTACAATTTTTTGAAAAGTTTATCATAAGACATTAGAATATTTTTATTTAGAATTCAAAAAAACTTGAGTAGCACCAGATTTTAATTATCTCAAAAATACATTTAACAGGCTCGCAGATAAAGAAATTTTATCTCCAGATCAATTAGTAAAGATTAAAGAAAAAGCTTTAAAATGATTGAATTGATGGTTTGAAATTAACAAAAATACTTCAATTCCTCTAGAACTAGAATATGATTTTAGACCTAAAAATGTTGTATTTGAAGGTATTCCTATTACTTGAAAAGTTGATAAAATAGAATTAACAAATAAATAATTGGTACTTCAATAAAATAATAGTGTAATTCTTGTAG
>CAZFLS010000215.1:0-1906 GCA_964518815.1 uncultured Candidatus Peribacteria bacterium | reverse complement strand
TTGTTTTAAGCTTTCCTTTTAAAGATTGTGTTTTAGCTTGATGACAAGATAAAGATGAACAAAAAAGAGATGAAATTTTTTATAATGAGATACTAGGACAAGATGATATAGATAGATTGTTTGATAAAAAAGTTTTTACTAATTTCAAAAGAATAAATAAAGATTGAGAACAAGCTCTTGTTTGATTTAATAGAGATGAAAATGGGACAATTTCGGACAACTTAATAATCAAATGAAATAATCTTTTAGCTCTACATTCTTTGAAATCAAACTTTTCTTGAAAAGTGAAGTTAATCTATATAGACCCTCCTTATAATACTTGAAATGATAGTTTTAAGTATAATGATAAATTCAATCACTCAACTTGGCTTACTTTTATGAAAAATAGACTTGAAGTAGCAAAAGAATTATTAAGAGATGATTGAGTAATTTTTGTGCAGATTAGTGATAAAGAAGTTTGATATTTAAATGTTTTAATGGATGATATATTTTGAAGAGAAAATTTTATAAATAAAATAACTTTAAGTACAAAATCACCTTCTTGATTTAAAATTGTAAATTTAGGATTATTTGAAACAGCAGAATATATATTATTATACTGAAAAAATAAAAAAAATTGGGTTTATAATACTCAATATGAAAAATGTTGATATGATGAAAATTATAATTTATTTATTGAAAATATTAATTTAAATTATACAGAATGGAATATAAAAACAATTGATGAAGTATTATCTAAAAATTTGTGATTTGAAAATATAAAAGATTGTAAAAAAGAATTATGATTAGATTATTATTTATTTAAAAAAGCTGATTTTGCATTAAAAAATGCTGAAAATGTATGTCGTTTAACTAGAATAAATAATGATGCTTGAAAAGAAACACTAGAAATAATGGAAAAATCAAAAAATGATAATTTAATTTATTGTTTAAATAGGGATAAATTAGACAATAGATATATTTACAAATGACAAGCCATTACTTTTTATAAGAATAAAGTAAGAGTTTTAAATTGAGAAAAAACACCTACAACCTTGTTAACTAATATTTGGAAAGATATTGCATATGAATGAATTTCAAGTGAGTGAAAAGTTACTTTAAATAATTGAAAAAAACCTGAAAAATTAATTCAAAGAATTATAGATATTTCAACTCAAACTTGAGATATAGTTTTAGATTATCATTTATGAAGTGGAACAACTTGTGCTGTAGCTCATAAAATGTGAAGACAATATATTTGAATAGAACAAATGGATTATATAGAAACAATCTCTAAAGAGAGAATGAAAAAAGTTATTGAATGAGAACAATGATGAATTAGTAAAAATGTTGAATGGAAATGATGATGAGAATTTATATATATGGAGATAATGCAAGAAAATCAAAGTTTTATAAATGAAATTAAAAATGCTAAAAATATTAAAGATTTACAAGTGATTTATAATCAAATAAAAAATAGTGAATTTATAAATTATAAAATAGATACTTGAAGTTTAAAACTTAATAATTTAGAAGAAAAAGATTTTGAAGATTTTAAATTATTTTTAATTGAAATTTTAGATAAAAACCTGCTTTATAAAAATTATAGTGAAAGAAATGATAAGAATAGTTGAGTAAATGAAAATGATAAAAAATTAAATAATAACTTTTATAATAATTAAATTATGCAAAACCTTTTATTCAATAAATTAGATATGTATTCAGAAGATTGAATACTAGATAATTATAAAAATATTCCGTTATATATTTCAACTAATTTAAACAATAAATTTGAAATAAGAAATTATCAAAAAGAAGCTTTTGCAAGGTTTTCTTATTATTTTAGTGATTATAAAAATAAAGTCTTACCTATTGACATTAAAAATATATTAATATAATAAAATTAATGTTTTGATAAGATTGTGTT
>CAZFLS010000214.1:0-1928 GCA_964518815.1 uncultured Candidatus Peribacteria bacterium | reverse complement strand
CTACAGAGCTTTGCAGGCTCCTGCATAACCGATCTGCCAAGGCGCCATATATTTAGCTTGCTTATTATAAGGAAAAATTTTGAATTTCAACAAATTTTTTAAATTAATATGCATGTGATAATTCTTTAAAAACCATCTTTTTAGAATATTCTTGAATTTTTTCTTTTGGTAAAGAAATGAATTCTATTCATACAAGCATTCAGTCTTTATCAAGATCACATAAAATATTATCATTAATTGGGGTTGTTTTTAATATTTTATTATCTGAAAATTTTAAATATCAAGCATTTGCCTGTTTGTCATAAGTTGCTTTTAACATAAGTAATATGCGGTTATTAAAATAAGATTATTTCATTTAATTTTTGTTATTATTTTTAATTTTTTTATTTTAAAAATTCATTCAAAAATTTTAATAGTTCATTCAATTTTTATATTTCAATTCTCCAAAACATATTCTATCGCTTCTTTTGGAATTCATCTTTGTGAAAGTCTTTCTAATATATGGTTTGTATAAAATATTCACATAAAAATTATTTTTTTAATCTTTTAATTATTTTTTCACACATTCAAAACTGGTAATAAGATCTTCGTATTTTGTAGTATTTATTGTATCTGCTCATACTCATATAGTTATTAAATATACTTTTTTATCACAAACTTTTGCTGTTTGTAGGAATCTTCTTTTTGGAGTTGCTGTATTATATTTTGCTTCAAAAATATATAAATTTGATTCATCTTTATCGGGAAAAGTTATACTTTTTTCGTTAAGTTTTGTAAATTCTAAATAAGTGCTGGTGCTAAGTGCATAATTTACTATTGAATATCTTTTTGATTCTGTTTTTTCTTTAAGGTCTTCAGATAATATCACTAAATTTTCTGCAAATCATGCAACAACATTTGATGAACTTACTGCTAATTCTACTTTTCCATTTTGGATTTCGGGAATATTTTTATTATCCACAATAGTCCAAGATTTTAAAATATTTAATTTAAAATTTTCATTTGTATATTGAGTTGTGCTTGTGTCATCTGAGTTAGTACTATCTCAACATGATGTTAAAATAAAAAAACATAACAACAAAAATATAATTTTTTTCATAAAATTAAGTTAAGATATAATTTTTATTCATAAATGAGTAGCTAATATAAACAAATATATTATAAAGAAAACAGGAATAAGTATATATTTTATTAGCTCACTTTTTTCTGTATAGATAGTGAATATATACATGCAAATTTCATATAAAAATGCAATTATAGAAAAAGCAAAGAGAGGATATATGAAAAACAAAATTTTAGCTGTGATATCTAATTTAAATCATCATAAAACAAAAAGATAAGTTAAAAAATATAAAAAGGTAATACAGATAAAAAAACTTTTTGCAACTTCTAATTTTATTAAAGATGCAAATTTATTATCTGAAAATATTTTCAATTTAATTTTTTCCATTAAATCTAAATTTATTTTTACCATAATTTTAGAACTAAGAATTAAGAACTGAGAATTGAGATTAATTTTCAAATTTATTAAATTTAGGTTGATTTTATTAACTAAATTTATACAATAACACTAAATTTTGTTTTAAATATTTTATTCTGTGAGAATATTTATTCTTCACCTTTTAATTTAAATTTAATTATATTAAAAAATGTTATTAACACAAGAACAAATTAAACATATTGCAAATCTTTCAAGACTTTCACTTTCTGATGATGAGTTACAAAAATACGAGAAGGACCTAAATTCTATATTAGATTATATAGATAAATTGAGTCAAATTGACAATAAAGTTTTAGAATGAATTCCTTTTGATACCACAAATATTTTACCACTTAGAAGTGATGATCTTTGAGAAAAAAATGTTAGCAGAGAAGAACTTTTGGCATGTTCTCCTAAAAAAATTATAAATCATCAAATAGCAATAGGA
>CAZFLS010000213.1:0-1954 GCA_964518815.1 uncultured Candidatus Peribacteria bacterium | reverse complement strand
GCAAGAATTAATAATGCTGTAAAACAATATAATCTTAATTATTCAAAATTTATAAATTTATTGAATAAAAAAAGTGTTAAGTTAAATAGAAAAGTGTTATCAAATTTAGCTATATCAAATCCAGAAGTTTTTAAACAAGTTGTTGATTTTGTAAAATAAATTAATGATTTCTAAAATACTAATTAATTTGATAAATCTTTATCAAAAATATCTTAGTCCAGATCATAGTATTTGGACTAAATCTTTAAATAAACCTCCTTATTGCAAGCATATTCCTAGTTGTAGTCAATATATGAAAGAAGCAATCCAAAAAAAGGGGGTAGTTATTTGAATTTGAAAATGAATTTGGCGTATTTTAAGATGTAATTCATGGAGTAAATGAGGTTATGATCCAGTAAAATAGTTTTTAGTTTTTAGAAAATTAGTTTTAGTTTTTATGTTTTTGTATAAAATACGAGATAATTATTAATTATAAATTAAATTATGGAAATTACATTATCAGAATCAAAATTCAAAAAATTACAAAATCAATTTCTTTCTTTAAAAAAAGGTCTTGAATTAATAGATCATGTATTTGCCGATAAAAATTATAAGGAAAAAAGGGTAAATTAAAATGATATAGTAATGTTAATGATTTTATAAATAGTTTTTATATTTAAATTTAAAAAATGTTACAATTTTTAATAAAGCAAGATATTGATCTTATGAATATAATGAGATCTGCTGTGGATTTGAATTCTAATTTACAAGTTGAAAGCATTAAATTTTTAGCTGATTTTTGAGTTATTTTGGTACCGGTTTTACTTGTATTATTTTGGCTTTATTGAGTTTATAAAAATGAAAAACAATTTAAAATTGATTCTTTATTAATTTTTTATTCAATAGCTATTTCTTTTTTTATATATTTTATTTTAAATTTATGACTTCCATTTCGTCCTAGACCAGAAAGCTTTTCTACCATTCGTCCTTTGATAGATCATATTCCAAATAATTCATTTCCATCTGGACATGCTATCTTTTCTGGAGCTTCTATTTTTGCATTTTTGTATTATTCCAAAAAGTGATTTTTTTGGTTAGTACTGATTTTTTGTTTAGTAATGATTATTTGCAGAATATTAGCTTGAATTCATTATCCAAGTGATATTTTTGCTGGATTTATTCTTGGTTTAATTTGAGGATACATTACTTATAAGTATAAAAACTCAAAATTATTTACTGCATATTTAATTCCATTACCAATAAAACTGGCAAGTTTTTTGAAATTATAAATTTTTTTAATTTTTTACTTTTATTTGAATGATAGAAAATTTAATAAATCAAATACTCACTTTATTTTGATGACTTGATTATCGGGCTATTATTTTTTTGATGACCTTAGAATCCAGTATTTTTCCTGTACCTTCGGAACTTGTAATGATTCCTGCCTGATATTTTGTCGCAATCTGAAAATTAAATTTTTTATTAACAGTTTTTTGTTGAACTTTTTGAAGTATGCTTTGAGCTACTTTAAATTATTTTATTTTATGACAACTTATAGGTAAGCCATTTTTACTTAAATATGGTAAATATATTTTGATAAAAGAAAAGGATTATCATAAGGCAGAATCCTTATTTTTAAAAAATGATAAATTATATACTTTTTTGTGAAGACTAATTCCCGTTATTCGTCATTTGATATCTATTCCAGCTTGAATTTTTAAAATGAATTATACAATTTTTATTTTAATCACATGATTATGATCGGCTTTTTGGTGCCTTATTTTAACATTATTTTGATATTATTTTGGGGAATGAATTATAAAAATAGTTTTAGAATATACAGATATTATTAAATATATGGTTGTTGTTTTATTATTAGTTTGGATTGTCTGGTTTGGTTTTAATAAAATTAAAAATCGAAAATAATAAGTCGAAATAGAATTGAGAAATAAGATTTAAAAAAACAAGGCATTGC
>CAZFLS010000212.1:0-1954 GCA_964518815.1 uncultured Candidatus Peribacteria bacterium | reverse complement strand
GAAACCACTTTTTAAGGAAATGAAACCACTTTTTAAGGAAATGAAACCACTTTTTAAAAAAAATATTGAAAAAAAGTGTTCTTTTGTGGTATACTTATTTATATTATCACAAAAAATTATAATATATTAAAAAAATTAATTAATTTTAAGGAGGAGATATTTTGAAAAAAGAATTGATATTGAATAAACCTAATTTTTCTATTTATATTTCAACAAATAAATTAAGTGCATTACGGGGTCTAGCCCCATAGCCATCAGGCTAAGGAGTTTCAACGTACTATTTCAGAAGTAAATCCTATTTTTTGAAAAAATAATTGCCATTTACTTCTTGATTTTAATCTTAAATATTTAAAATCGATTTTTTTATCGTTTGATATTTTACATTTAGCTTTTTTTACTTAGTTTAATTTTGTTTAATATAAATTTGCGGTACACAAAAAAGACCTCAAAATTTATATATTTCTAATTTGAGATAAAAATACTTATAAATTAAGAATTTGGAATACTGTTTTCTTATTTTTGTTTTTTGATTTTATTCCATTATCCAAAATAGATATTTCTATTTTTTTAAATATGGTTTGCAAGTTTGAAATCGAGTAAAATAAAGCATTCTTCATTTCATTTAAAAAAGATACAACAATCTTGAAAGCTTTGTATTCACTAAGTTCTTTTGATTTATTTGTGTAGATTTGTTCCCTTAAACTAAAAACTATTTGTGAACTGAGCAGCATTTTAATTAGCGTACCATAAATATGGCATTGGATTCTTTCAATCTTAACTTTCTTCACTTTGTCAAGTTTTAAAGTAGATTTTAATATTTTAAATATTATTTCGATTTGCCATCTTAGCGAATAAATTAAATATACGATTTCTTTTGGAATAATTTCAGATGACACATTTGTAATATAAATATTTACAATAGATAATTCCTTGGACTTTTCAGATGTTTCTATTTGTTTTTTATGAGCAATTTTTTTATGATTTTCAAGCTTTTTTGCAACAGCTTCTTCTGGCAATCTACACAGAACTAAACGAGATTTGACTTTCTTTTCTCCTATGAATACTTCAAACTCTTTGATTTCATTAGCTGTTAAGGACTTGGATTCTTTAACTAAGTCGAGTTTAATGTATTCAGTGCTTTTGATGATATTGCCAGTTGAAAATTTTTCTGGATTCGGATTTTTTACATAGACTACTGTATTTGTTTTTAGCCTTGAAAGATAATAAGCGGAAGCTTTATCTATTTTGCTGAAATTTTCTATAGAAAAATAGCCTAAATCTTTTATTTCCAAGTCTTTTTCTTCTATAGTTTTATCTAGTGTCGATAAAAAACCAGCATCGCTAAGTGTTACATCCGCAACATCTGCCAATACTATATTTCCAGCTTTTAAATCATAGGTTAATTGAAGTCTTGTTGCTGATTCCTTTGCACAACCACCATGTCCTTTGTACACACTTTTGCAATTATTTGGTAAATCTGTAGTTGAAGAATCAGTTATTCTAATTCTATTAAAATGCTCTGTAAATGCTGTGGTTATTTGAAATTTATTTCTAGTTGATTCTACCATTAATTCGTTGAAAACTTCCTTTAAAAAATTAACTCCTTTGGAATTAAAGCGTTCGTCCAGAGCCTGAGAAGATATCTTGATATTTTTACTTTTATACAAATATACACTTAATTCTTCAAGACTTTCAGTACATATATTTCTGTTATCAAATACGTTTAATTCAAAGAAAATATTGCTATTTATTTTTTCAGAACTTCTTTGCACAAAAAGAGAATCTTTTGCTATTTCCTCCATGCGCTTTTTATTTATTATCTGTTGCAAAGAAGCTGCTAAATCATTTTGCATTTTTACCCTCCTAGTTTTTTTAATAGCAAGGGTATCATTTTTTATATAATTTTACTACATTTTTTTATCCTAAATTCCTTAGCCTGATGGCTATGGGGTCT
>CAZFLS010000211.1:0-1980 GCA_964518815.1 uncultured Candidatus Peribacteria bacterium | reverse complement strand
GCGCGGTGTCCTGAAAGGTCGCGACGCTTGCGGCGCGAACGGCAGGTCTAAGATAACTGATGTTATTTTTATTAATTGCATAATTTTACTAATCTCATTTTTATTACTTTAATAATAGCTTGCACAATTTCAAAATTTAATCCTTTGCCAAAATGTTCAATACTATTTTTTTTAGTCGAATTTCTTTTTATTTCCAACTCAATATTTTCGGTTAACCAACCAAAATTAAGGTTACATTGTACGGAATCTTCCATACGAATATCGACAATTTCTGATAATTTATAAATCTCGGTTTTAAAAAAATTAGATTTTAAAATAAGTTCCGATTTATTTAATATTATTGTTTCTTTTCCGATTAAATACCACAATAAATTATAAAATAGTAAAAACATTATTCCGCACCATACTATTTGAAGAATTGCATTTCCTGCAAACATTATTATAATTTTAAAAAAAGTTATAATTAAAACAATGATAAACATAGAAAAATATATTGATTTTTTTGCGTTAATTCTTATTGTGATTATATCATTTTCTTCTAAATAATCAATTTTATTTTTTTGAAAAATATTTTGTAAATCATAATCATTAAAAACATTTTCATAATTCTCAAATGAAAATTTTGTATCATATTTATATAAAATTTCTCGACATAATATTGCACTCGCCAGCGATAAAAAACTCAACCAAAATATTTCGAATTTTTCTGGATGTAATACATAACTCCATACTGCTCAATTATTATGATCATAAATTAAATGAACATAATCGCAAATATACAAAGTAATAAATGTTAATATAAAAATATATATCCCATCTATTTTTTTTATTAGTGACCTGAAAAATATTGCAAAAATTATAACAGGAAGAAAATTTTCCAAAAACGGAGCATTACTTTTTCCATTTTTTGCAATATAACAGTTAAAATTATCAATAGTTTTACTTCCCCATAAATTATATTTTATATACAAATGCCAATTAAGTTGAAATAGAAAAACTCCGAAAATCCTCCAAATTATTGAATAAACTAATTTAATGTAAAACATTTCTTTTTTCTTTAAAAATAATATCAGTTATCGGACACGGCTTTTTGACGCCGCCGGAGGCGGTGTCCGTAGGCCGTGCGAAGCACGAGCAAAAAGCCGAAGTTATGCGTTGGGCAGAGCGCCTCGTCGGTTTTTGTTTTCATTTTTTAACCCCGCCCCTTTTCCGCCGGAGCGAAGGACTCGCGGAGGCGGTCTTATGTCTTTGTATCATGCTAAATACTCTCATTTGACCGAACTTTCTATGATGGCGATTTCTTCTTCGGTTAGATCGTAAAGTTTATAAACTATCTCATCTATTTGCTTTTCCAATACTGATGTATCGGCTTTCGGATTTAATGATTTGGCAGAAAGAATTTGGTCAACGATAGTGACAAATTTTTTTTGCTCATATTCTGTTATTTTTGGAATGGGACAAATTCTAATTTGAGGAGCTTGAAATTGATAAGTTCCAAACATAGATAAACCGCCAAACAAAGATCCATATACAAAATCAAATAGTTTTGAATTAAAATAACCACCTAAAAATTTTAAATTATATTTCTTCAAATCATAAACCATATTTGTATTAGCAGAAGAATATTCCCCTTTATAGTCAATTAAAACTTCTGGATGTTTCGATAATTTAACAAATATTAGTTTTGGTTTTAAAAACATTTTTTCTCTTCTTTCGTTTTTAATTTTTTTTAAATCTAAAAATGGTTTCAACATTGTTTTTTTTATAGTTTTTTTACCCCACAATGAGACAAATCTATCAATACTCCCATTATTTACGAATTTAATGCAATTATTATTATAATTTAGTTGTATTAGTTTTTCAAATTTTTCAGCTTCATTTGCAGTTGTACAAGCATTAATTTCTGCAAAATTTTTTAAATAATTGGATTTTTCAACTATTTTATTAATTATTTCTATGTTTTCGCTTAAAAGCATACCC
>CAZFLS010000210.1:0-2010 GCA_964518815.1 uncultured Candidatus Peribacteria bacterium | reverse complement strand
GTATATATTTTTATAGGAAAGAAAAAATATTTTATTAGTCAGGTTTCTCATAGAAATCTAATTTTATTATCAGATAAATAATCTTTAACTTCCCGAATTTCTACATTTGGGAAATGAGCATAAATTTGATTTTCAAGCAAATCCTTATAATCTTCTTCTACAATAAAAAAAAATCTAATAACTCATCAAATGTTAGCAATTTCAAAAGAAAATTCAGGAGATTTTATTTCTTTAGTCCAATATAAAAAACTTTTTTCCTCCAATGTATTATGTAATATATTTAATATTTGTTCTGCAACAAATACTCATTTTTCATTGAGTCTATCTACACTAACTTCAAGAATAATTTTTTTCATAAATAAGAACTAGGAATTAAGAGCTAAGAATTAAGAGCTGAGAGCTGAGAATTAGGAATTTGAGTGAAATTTGTACAGACAAGGCAATGCCTTATCTCTAACTCTATATTAAACCACCAATTCATTATCTTCAATTTCTTGTAAAATATCTCTAATAACATTTGCGTCTTTCCATGGAATGGATCATTTATTTGTAACTTGTACTCATTCTGCTCATTTACCGGCAACAATCACTATATCATCTTTTTGTGCCATTACAAGTCAAGTTCTAATTGCATCTTTTCTATCTGGTACTATCCAAAAATTATCTCACTCTTTTCTTTTAATTCATTTTGCAACTTGATTTATAATGCTTAAGGAATTTTCAGTATAAGTATCATCGTCTGTTAAAATAACAATATCACTTAAATTATCTGCAACTTTTCACATTTTTGGTCTTTTTGTTTTATCTCTATCTCAAGTTGCTCAAAAAATTGTAATTATTCTTCAAATTCATTCCATTTTTTTAATTGTTTCAAGAACACTTTTTAAAGATTCTTCTGTGTGAGCATAATCTATAAAAATTTTAAAACCTCTATTATTAGATACTTCTTCAAGTCTACCAGGAATTCAAGAAACAATTTCTATTGTTTTTATAATACTATCCAAAGAAATTTTTTGAGAAATAAGTACACTTGTCGCTGCAAGAATATTATATATATTAAATTCTCATTTTAATTTTGTTTTAACGTGTATTGTATTTGATGGTATTTTTATCTCAAATTTAGTAAAATCTTTTTTATATTCTATATTTTGAGCTCTTATTTGAGCACTTTGATTTAATCAATAAGTATAAATATTATCTGCAATTGCATTTAAAAAAATATGAGAATAAGAATTATCAATATTTATTACAGAAACTTTTTTTACTCAAGGTTTTCTTCTATATTTTACAATATTTTCAAAAAGACGATATTTAATGTTTGCATATTCTTCCATTGTACCATGTAAATCAAGGTGATCTTGAGAAAGATTAGTAAAAACAACAACATCATAATCTATTCAATAATTTCTATTATAATAAATTCCATGACTACTTGTTTCTAAAACAGCATATTTACATCAAGCATCTTTAGCTTTTTTTAATAAATTTTGAAGTACAAATGGTGAATCATTTGTCATTTTTGACTTATTTTCATATTCTTTATCTCAAATTATATAACTTACAGTAGAAAACATAAAAACTCTTTTTCAGTCATTAATAAGTCACCTTGCAATAATATCTGTTGTTGTAGTTTTTCATTTTGTTCAAGTCACTCAAATTACTATCATATCACGAGATGGGTTTCAATAAAAATAAAAAGCCATAATTCATCTTATATAATGATAAAATAATCTTATTGGATTATTAAGGGAAATAAAAGATTTTATAAATAAAATTAATTTTGAATTTTTCATGATTTTTATTGTTTAAAGATATGATTTTCTTTTACTAGCTTGATTTTAATAAAAAAATTCATAAAATCAATAATAGATTTAAGAATAATTGAAAATTGAGAATTGAAAATTAAAATAATTATACTAAAAACGTTTAGTTATTCATAATATATAATATAAATTTCTAATTACTAATTTCTAATATCTAATAAAATTTTAAATTTCCAATACTTAAATG
>CAZFLS010000209.1:0-2019 GCA_964518815.1 uncultured Candidatus Peribacteria bacterium | reverse complement strand
CTCTAAGGGTTCATATACATTAGAACAAAAGCAAAATATAGAAGATTTAAAATCGAAAGTAAAATTATTTTCTGAAGATGATGAATCAGTTTTTTTTGAATTAATTTGAGATTATTATTATGCTTATACATTATTTGAATATAAATATTTTGAAATACCAAATGACTGACTTTTTTTGAGCCAATACCCAAAAATTTGAGATTTAAGCAATACTATTTTATTATTAAAAGATAATAAATATTCCATTGTAGTAGATTTCTCTCAAATAAAACTTTTCAAAAAAGACGTTTTAGATCAAATAAACGATAAAAATAAATTTTTAGACACAATATGAAAAGATATATATTTTTATAATAAAAAAAATTTGGAAAATAGTATTATTTCAATTAAAAAAGAAACTTTAAATTTAATAAATCAAAATCAATCAAAAGACGATAAAATTTTTGCAATTTATTCTTGGATTACAAAAAATATAGAATATGACTCTTTAAGTATGAATTTTATTGATGGTAAAATAAATGAAGATACCTTCAAAACATGAGTGGATAATAATGTATTTACGTGAATTTGAGCTTACGAAAACAAAATTGCCGTTTGTAACGGTTTTACTAAACTATTTTTATATATGTTATTTTTTGCTTGAATTGAGGATACCGAAATAGAGATCGGAGAAGCAAATGTTTGAAATTGAAAATATTTTTCTCATACTTGGATAAAAATTTGAAATTACTATTATGATCCAACTTGGGATTATCAAAACGAAAACTCTTGATTTAAATGGTATAAATTAAGTAAAGAAGAAATGTATAAAACTAGAATAAAAAAATAAATTTTTCTTTAAGTCTGGACTCTCGTCCGGACTTTTAAATTAGTTTATGCTAATTTTGGCTCAATTCCTGATAAGTAATTTTCATCAGTTTTTCACTTTGATATTATGAGTTTTAAAATCAAATTTTAAAATAAAAGGACTCAATACTTCTAAAGTTCATCAACTTAATATAAGTATATTACTTGACGAACAATTTGTATCTTCATCTAGTGTACACATTTTTGAAACAGTACCAGTTCATCATGCTTGACATTTTATACAATATTCAAAATAAAACATATTTTTTCATTCTCAATTCCATTCTACTCAATTTGCAAGAGTCCTTACATATAATCAAAATGATGTTTTATCACTAGACGGAAATCAGGTCATAGTAGATAAATTCATATTTGCACTCAAAGATCAACTACTTACAGGAGCGGTCAAAGATGATCAAATTTGATACCAATTTGTTTTATTTATAGATGCTTGACAGGTTATAGTGGCAGCACTTGTATAAGTGATATTATTACAATTTATGTTAAAACTAGTTTTTGTATCTTGATCAACAATATTCGAATTTATTAAATAATCTGGATAATAGATATACTGATTTGAATAAACTCTAGTAAATCACTTTACCCGTACTCATCATACATTGGTAAACGATCATCAAATTATCATTTTTCAATCGGATTGCAAAGTGATAGCATTTACTTCAGCATTTGTACCTACATTAAACTTAATATCTATAGATCAATCTGTATTGAGTCTTGCTATATTATTATATAATCAAATTAATATTTTTCAGTCAGATTGAATTACTATAGAGTATACATTACTATACATATCTGAATCAAATGTAGTATCTAATGTTCAGTCAGTATTTAATCTTGTTACACGATTTCTCGTCACTCATCATATAGTAGTAAATTGTCATCATATAACTATTTTTCAGTCGGGCTGTATAACTATAGAACTAACACTATCATTTGCGTTTGGATTAAATGTAGTATCTAGTGTTCAGTCTTTATTAAGTCTTGCTATATAATTTCTCGTCACTCATCATACATATGTAAAATTTCATCAAATCAAAATTTTTCAATCAGATTGTATAGCTATGGAATTGACATAATTATTTGCATTTGGATTAAAGGTAGTATCTAATGCTCAATTTTTATCAAGTCTTGCTATATAATTTCTCGTCACTC
>CAZFLS010000208.1:0-2040 GCA_964518815.1 uncultured Candidatus Peribacteria bacterium | reverse complement strand
CTTATATGTCAAGACAAAGAAACTTTGATAAAAAAAGTTTGAAATAAAGTTAAAGATCGATTTGCAACTGCGTTAGATTTTTAGTGTTTATAAAAAGTTTAAAATTCATGCTGAAAATTAAAAACTTTCAGCATGTTTACTTTATAGATTAATTAAAAAAACCAGAGAAATTAATTTCTCTGGTTTTTTTTGGTTTTATGTTGCAAATTTTGATTTTATGACTATTCTTTTCTTAAAGAATTATTAACTTATGTTTTATGAAAAAAATTTGGCAAAAATGAAATCAAAAAAGCAATCCAATTATTGAAAAATATAATACAGGAGATGATTATTTGTTTGATATGGTTATAATGCCTTTTGATATAAAGGCTTCAAAAGCTCATGCAAAAATGCTTGGATCTATTTGAGTTTTGAGCAAATCTGAAGTTTTATCATTAACAAAAACTTTGGATGAATTGCTAGATTTATTTAATAAAAATAAAATAAAAATAAATATTGAAGATGAGGATTGTCATACTGTAATTGAGAATTTTTTAACAAAAAAATTAGGTGAAATTGGTAAAAAAATACATACTTGAAGAAGTAGAAATGATCAAGTACTTGTTGCTGTTAGACTTTATACAATTGATAAATTAGTAACTATTCAAAAAGCCTTGATTGAATTAATCGAAAATTTTATAAGTTTTGCTTCAAAAAATGAAAATATTGTGATTCCTTGATATACCCATACTCAACAAGCTATGCTAAGTACAATATCTCATTGGGCTTTTTCTTTTGTAGAATGATTAATTAATGATTTTCATTGTATAACCGACGCTATTGAATTGAATAACAAAAATCCCTTAGGAACAGCTGCTGGTTTTTGAGTAAATTTTCCTCTTGATAGAGATATGACAAAAAAGGATTTATGATTTAAAGAAAATATTATAAATAGTTTATACGCTCAAGCTAGTCGTTGAAAATTTGAATCTTATAGTCTAGAATCTTTATCTCAAATAATGTTGACTCTTTGTAGATTTGCTAGTGATATGTTATTTTTTACATCGCGAGAATTAAATTTTTTTAAAATTGATGAGAGTCTTACAACATGATCAAGTATTATGCCACAAAAGAAAAATCTTGACTCAATGGAGCTTATAAGATGATACACTTCGATAGTTATTTCAAATCAATTAACTTCAAAAAATATTGTGAAGTGAACTTTATCTTGATATAATAGAGATCTTCAACTTTTAAAAAAACCATTAATTGAGTCTCTTAATATAACTTTCGATTCTATTTTAGTTGTAAATGAATTTATAAAAAATATTTCTGTAATCGAAGAAAATATAAATAAAACAATCCAAAAAGATATAATAGCTGCCGATATTGCTAATGAGCTTGTAGAAAAAAAATTATTATCTTTTAGAGATGCTTATATTAAAGTTTGAAATGATTTATCATCAATAAAAAATATAAACTATTTAGATAATATTAAGTCCAAAAAATCATTATGATCACCTTGAAATATTAATATTGAATATTATAAAAAGGCTTTAAAAGAATTAAAATCTATCATTTCAAACTAGAGATTTTAAAATATTTTTTGTATTTTCAATATTTTTTCATAAAATCTATCTGATTCATAAAAATAAAAACCTTGTACTAAATAACTATGTACAGACGTGATTAATCGCGTCTCTAACTTTGTACTATTTTTGCTCCCATCGTCTAGCCCGGTCTAGGACATTACCCTCTCACGGTAGTAACACCGGTTCAAATCCGGTTGGGAGTACCAAAAAAATACATTAAGTTTACTAATATTTAAACCTATTAGCCGGGGTGGTGGAATTGGTAGACACGCAGCCTTGAGGTGGCTGTGTTCGCAAGAATGTGTGAGTTCGAGTCTCATCCTCGGCACCAAAATAAATAAAACACAATTTTAATCCTTACAAATTAAATATCATATTTTATCAGAATAATTTGAATTAATAACAGAAATATTTTTAGACTTAATGGACAAAAATGGGTAGGTATTTTAACTAATATGTGTTATAATTA
>CAZFLS010000207.1:0-2053 GCA_964518815.1 uncultured Candidatus Peribacteria bacterium | reverse complement strand
TATGATAAATTTTTATATTAAAGAAAAAAATATATATCAAAAAAACATAGATGAAATTGATAGAGAAATAACTTTAATTAAATCTGAAAAAAATATAGATATTGAAAGATTTATAGAGTTTTTTACATTAAAAGAATTTTTCTCAAGTGATAAATATATAAGAAGAGATTTTTATTTAACTTTCTTTGAAAAAATTATTTATGATGAAGAAAAAAATATAAAAATTATTTTAAATGATTATTTAGTAGATGTATGACTGAAAAAAGAAATAAGTATTTAGCTTATGTTCGTGTAAGTAGTCATGAACAGGCAGAAAGGAATATTTCAATCCCTTCTCAGATAGACCAAATCAATAATTATGCTAAACAAAATTGATATTTTGTTTGAGATTTTTACAAAGAAGAAAATAGTGCTTATAAATGAAAAAGAAAAATATTTAATGAATTATTGCAAGATCTAAAAACAAAAAATGATATTAAATGAGTTATAGTTTTCAAATTTGACCGTTTAAGTAGGAACTTAGATGATTTTGTAAAAATAGATAAAATAATAAGGGATAAAAATATTGAGCTTTTGTCTGTTACTGAACCTATGCTAAATAGTTATTTATGAAGATATTTAGTTCGTGATATGCAAAACAGAGCTATCTTATATTCAGAAGAGTTATCATTTAGAGTAAAATTATGAATTAGAAAAAAATTACAGCTTTGATGAAGTGCTTGATGATATACTCCTTTTTGATATGATAACATAAAATCAAAACTTATACCAAATGAGAATGCTAAAATAATCAAAGAAATTTACACTCTATATTCTTATTGACAGTACGGAATAAGAGAACTAACAAAAAGAATTAAAAACGATTATAAGCTCGAAAAAATACCGAAATTAGAAAGAATTCTTGAAAATCAAATTTATACTTGAAAAATATCTAAAACTTGGGAGTTATGAAATGAAGAATACATATTTTGGTGATATGATAAAGCTTGAACATACAAAGAAGAATATGACTTAAATTATGTTATTCCTATAATATCAAATGATTTATATGATTTATGTCAAAAAGTAAAAAATGAAAGGAGTTTTAAAACAAATCAAAGTAATTTTACTTACCCCAAAATTTTTAAATGTAATTGTTGAAGAAGCTTAAGCCGTGATGATAAAAAATGAAATATGTATTTAAGATGTACTAATCATATAAATTGAATTTTTAAAATTAAATGTAATGAAAAATATATAAATATTAAAAATGTTGAATGAGATATAAAAGATATTTTATTAAAAATTTGTCTAAATCAAGACATTAGAAATAAAATGAAAGATTATTTACAAAAACAACTAGAAGAAACTTTAAAAAATAAAGATTCAATTATTTTAGAAAATAATAATAAACTTGAAAATCTAAAAGCTAAACAATTTGAAATAACAAATAGCTTTATTGAAAATATAATTACTAAAGAAATATTTGAGCTATCATCTAAAAAAATAAATAAAGATATTGAAAATATAAATGAAATATTGAATTGATTAAAAGATACCGATAAATATGTTTGAGCAACTGAAAAAACTATCACCTTTATTGATAGCTTAACAAAGCTAGAAAAGGAACTAAAAGACATAAAAAGTTCGCAACGGTACAATGGTATATTTTCCATAATTGCGAACTTAATTTTTAGTAACAAAAAAGTGCTTAAACATCAGTTTAAACACCCTTTCGATATGCTTTCAAATTTGGATTTCTGTAAATGGTAGACTGGGCGGGGATCGAACCCGCGACCTTCGCCTTAAGAGGGCGCTGCTCTACCGACTGAGCTACCAATCCATAATAAATATTAAAGTAATGCTGGCAAATATTATTAATAAATTTGAGAAAATCAATTTTTTTATTATTTTTTGTTCTTTTTGGTTATACTTAAAATAGTACAAAAAAAGATTTAGATTGATATACTCCAATCAAATTTAGTTTGTATTAATATATTTATAGTGAAAGTAATGCATTTATTTTGGTATAATGGACAAAAATGGGTAGGTATAAAATGTCAGAGTTTATTTT
>CAZFLS010000206.1:0-2054 GCA_964518815.1 uncultured Candidatus Peribacteria bacterium | reverse complement strand
CTATAGAAAACTTAGAGATTTTGGCACCTTCCATTTCTACCCATGTTGTACGTATTTTTGATTGTGGGTTATGAAAAAATAATATTGTATGGGCATATATAATATTAAAAAATAAAAAAGAAAAAATAAATGATCCTAGAGATATATTAAATGAATGGAGAGAAGAATGATATTCTCCTGAAGAAGCACTTTTGTATTGAATGAACACTTTCTTCAAGAAATTTGAATTGCTACATGACATATTATTTCTGAGGATCTTTTTACAGCTCTTTGAAATCCAGAAATTATTAAACCATTAGTTAAAAGAGATTTTTTAAATACAGATGATTTTAAAACATTAGAAGGTATAAAAAGTCCAAATAAAGCAGAACTTAAGGAAATAGAATTTATTGAATATTCAAAACATCTTTTAGATTTTATATATCTTTTATCTAAGGATAAAATTAGTTTACAAGATGCTCATGAAATATTAAGTAAAGTTAATGATATAATAGAAAAACTTGCATCTAAAGAACAGTTTAATGTACTTTTACCAGAAATAAAGACAATAGAAAGATATTTAGCTGGTGTAGATTTTGATATAGAAGTCAAAAGACAGGAAAAATATGTACTTTTAAATGAATGGGATGTTAGTGAATTATCAGAAGAAGAATTATGAGCTATTTATGAAATGACTAAGGAATACTTACCTTTTTTAGAAAATCTACCTTTTTATTATAATTATAAAAGATACGAAACTCATTTAAAAACTTCTTTAAATTGATGAGGAAGTGAAGCTATTCAAATAGCACCCCAAGATGACTATTATTCTGAACAATGTTGAATTTTTTTGATGAGAGGATGATCTAATAAAAATAAACAGTCATATAAACTAAGAGTAACTACTGATGAAATTTGTACTCCGCATTTAATAGCTCTTTCATTGCAAATTTGAAGTTATTTAAAAAATAAAAGTTTTATTAACACACAACAATTGCATTATCATATACACAATATGCTGTTTAAACTTGATATTTGAGACATAGAATGTTTTGATGTTTCTATATTTGAGAAACAATTTGAAGAATTAACTAGATCTTTGGTATTACCTTTGTGTAATCCAAAATGTAATAATGGAGAACATTTAAATATTCCAGCATTAAATGTATTGCTTACCTGAGTTTATGGTACTGGAAAAACACAAAGTTTGAAGTATTTAAAGCAAACTAACGGTTTTGATATTAATTGAGAAAAATATGTTTTGAATGCTAATAGAATTTGTCTTACAGCAAATGAATTTTTTACTTTACTTACTCATCAAAATGAAAGTTTATTAGAATATCTTATAGATTTATATCATTTTACATGATTGCCTGCTTTACTTTTTGTTGAGGATATAGATACTATTTTACAAAAAGCAGACGAAAATGATTCTGTATGACAAGCGTTAACAGAATTTTTAGAATGAAGCAGTCTTTTCCCTTGTAAGGTAATAAGTACTACAAATTATCCTGAAAGGATAAATCCTCGACATTTACGTCCAAATAGATTTGAAAAAATTGTTGATTTTCATATTCCAAAAGAAAAAGAACTTAGAGAAAAAATTGCTTCTCAGCATGTAGAAAAGTTTTTTAATAATTTAATTCAAGATTCTGAGAAAAACATGATTATTGAATATGCGGCTGAAGTTTCAAGTGGATGGACAACTTCTCATGTTTTTTGATTCATAAAAGAATGTTATTCTGTTTATAGAATAGAACAAGCTTTAAGATGAAAAGGTATCATTATTAATAAAGATCTCTTAGATGATATTTTAAATAGATATATTGTTCCAAAAGATGATATAAGAGAAAGAGAACATCAACATAATGAATGGCTTAAAGGTCTTAAGTGAAAATCTGATACAGAATTAGCAGAAGATGATCAAAAATATGTTCTTTAAATTATTTTCCTTAAGAATTTACCAAAATCATATAAAAGCGTGGATGGTTTATTTATTCAAGAATTATAAATAAGATGTATCTAGGTAGTGTTAACATAAAATTTTTAAAAGCAATGCAATTAGTCAAATTTGG
>CAZFLS010000205.1:0-2055 GCA_964518815.1 uncultured Candidatus Peribacteria bacterium | reverse complement strand
TATTGAGCCTGTCTGTCTATGCGCAAAGTTATGACGGCAACGATTGGAAATTGCTCAACCGATACATAGAAGGAAGAACCATGCGCAAGGTTTTAGTCCAGGGTATTTGCGACGGAGCGGAAGTAATGCAGAGCCAGCGCGCAAGGGAAGTTTATTCTATCGGCAATGATGAGCAGCTCGCCTTAATGATTGACAGCTTTTACGACGAAGAAAAAAATTTATCCATACCGGTTACCCACGCGTTATATATAGTTTCTATGTAGCTTAAAAATAAACCTAAAAGCGAGATAGAAGAAATCACCACGAAGTTTAGGCAAGGCTATAGAATGCAATTTATGAAGGAAGAAACGAAAGAAAAAGGTAATTAGTTTACGGTTATTTTTTATATAAGTTGACTATCGAAAATGTATATGATAAATTAAAAATTAATGATAGAGCAGAGACAATATCCAAGAATAAATAAAATGGCGATTGTCCGTTTTCGGCTGTCGGGAAGCCATTTGGGCATGTCTTCCAAATCCGAGGATGTTTCCGCCGGCGGTATGCGTCTTTCCGTCCTTCAAAGGCTTGATTTAGGCATGAGCCTTGATTTAAATTTTAAATTGGATGATTTCGGCGAATCAATCGCCGCCAAGGCAAAAGTAGTATGGCAAAGCACCCGGGACAACGCTTATTACCCTTTCGTTGTGGGCTTGAAATTCTTTAAAATTAATCCAGCCGACAGCAAAAGAATACACGATTACGTGAGCAAAATGCTGCGTAAGAACGTTCCGGCCGATGCTACCGAAACTAATAACTGATTCCACCCGTTTGTATGAATTACAAGATAAAAAAGAGCGTAACCAAAGAGGGTATTTTATTCCTTATTTTTTTAACCGGGTTTTTGTTCCTTATACTGGCCCAGAATTATGAAGCAGAGGCCGTCGCCGGGCAGAATAGCAAAGGTTTTTATGCCGGAAAACTTTTTGTAGCCATTCCGGAAGGCGCAGGCTCCAGGACTGTCGAGGAAAGGGCATCCTACGCGGAAAAATCTTTATTTTTTCATAAAGCCGGACTGGTGCTGATGTTTTCTTACTTGCTTTATCTCATGGCGCGGCTTATTCCGTGGATATCCGGAAAAATAAAAAGAAAACATTCGAAAACGCATTTATCAAAAGGAGGGTTTAACATGAGCACCTGGATGCGGCAAAATTGGTTTAAAGGAGGAGTCTTATTGTCGTTTTTAATCGCGAGTTTATCGGTTGCCTATTATTTTGTTTTATTTTTGCCGAACAGTCAAAAATATCCGTCGAGTCCGGCATCAAAATCGCCAGCCGAAATTATCGACCTGGAAGGCAAGTGCGCCGCAGCTTCGGGTAATTTTTTTAAAGAAAACGGTTTTGACGCAAAAAATTCCGCATTTCAGAACAATTACCATAATAAACTGAACAAATGTTTCATAAATATAAAGACCGCTAAAGTCGATCAGAACGGCCATTTAAATCTGCACAGGGTTTTATATGACGTGTATAACCGCAAGCTATACGCTGAATATTCCTGGAGCCCGGAAGAAGGAAAAAATTCCTGGGAAGTTAAGCCGAGCGTCTGTTCTGTGCTGGATAAATCCTGCCAAGCCATAGAAGACTATGAAAGCTTCGTGAAAACATATATGGAGGAATAAATCTTCTTGCCTAATCAGGCCGCTATGCTATAATTCTCTACATTATAAATTGGCATTTAGCTATTATTCTCAACGTAAAATCAGCCCTGCAAAGGGTAAACTTAAGTGCCGAGGTAGCTCAGTCGGTAGAGCGAAGGACTGAAAATCCTTGCGTGGGGAGTTCGATTCTCTCCCTCGGCACTGTCTTATTTTAGGGGAGTTTTATAACTCCCTTTTTTTATTGAAGTTCGGCGTAATTGTATTGAAAAATATACGATTACGCCTTTTTTGTTTCTTTGGAACCTTTTATATGGCTTTGGCATTATTTATAGACTTTAACGAGTTATAGTCTCATATAGTCTCAAAAGCAGACGGGCCAGCATATCTTAGAAGGAGAATAAAATGCCTTATATACC
>CAZFLS010000204.1:0-2071 GCA_964518815.1 uncultured Candidatus Peribacteria bacterium | reverse complement strand
TGGAACGCCACGCTATCTGCCACGTGAAACGTGTGCAGTATAGTGGCGATATAAAAGGATAAAAGACAAAATGAATAAATACAAGAAATTAAAAGATTATTATACATCGGAACATTTAGTTTATCGTTGTTGTTATCATGTTATATTTTGTCCTAAATATAGGCATAAAATATTAGTTGGTAAAGTTTCTGATAGGCTAAAAGAAATTTGTAATGAAATTTCAATTGCTCATGATTTTATCATTGAAGAAATTGAAACGGATAAAGACCACGTTCATATGATTATTAATTGTAATCCAAGATACGGAGTTATGAAGTGTATTCAATTAATAAAATCAACTACTGCAATTAGACTGTTTGAAGAATTCCCTTACATAAAGAAAAAATATTTATGGGGCGGTAAGTTTTGGAGCAGAAGTTCTTTTGTGGCTAGTGTAGGAAGTATTAGTCTTGAAACAGTTAAGAAATATATTGAAAATCAAGGAAAATAATCCTTGACAAATCAATTGAAATGTGTTATAATTAATTAATGAAAGAGAGGTGAAATTATTTATGGCAAGAGAAACCACATCAACATTTATTTTAACATTACCATTGAAAACGACAATATCTGACGAATCAGCAATAAACAAATATATGGAATTATCAAGAAGATATTACAATGCTATTTTAGGAAAATTGTTAAAAAGATATTATCTTATGATACAGAGTAAGAAATATATTCAAGTTTGCAAAATGTCTAAAAGTACAGAACGTAATAAGCTGTTTGATAAAGTATCTGAAGAATTTGGTTTAAAAGGAACAGCCATAAATAAGCTTATCACTTCTCTTAGAGTTAATGAATTTAAAGAATTAGGTAGCCATATAACTATTAAACTTGAATTAAGAGCAATGCAAGCTATAGATAAATTAAAGTTTGGTAAAGCTAAAAAAGTAAGTTTTATTAAATACGGAGAAATGTTTTCTTTTGAAAGTTCTGATAATAAACAAGGAATAAGATTTAGGGATAATAAAATAATATTTAATAAACTTAATATTCCTGTAGCTATAAAACAAAATGATATTTATGCACAACAAGCTTTACAAAACAGAATTAAATATTGCAGAATTAAAAGAGAAATAATCAAAGGTAAATATCACTATTATGTTCAATTAATTATGGAAGGTATTCCTCCTATAAAGATTAATAAGGACACTGGAGAAATAAAAAATTCTGTTAATAATGGTACGGTTGGAATTGATATAGGTACTCAAACAATAGCTTATAGTTCTAAAGATGAAGTTAAATTACTTGAATTAGCACCAGAAATAAATAATATTGAAAAAGAAAAACGTATACTACAGCGTAAAATGGATAGGAGCAGACGTTCAACTAATCCAAATAAATACAATGAAAATGGTACTATTAATACAAAAGATAAAAGCAAATGGATTAAATCTAAACATTATATTAAAGTACAAAATGAATTGAGAGAATTACAAAGAAAACAAAAAGAAATAAGAAAGCAATCTCATAATAAATTAGCTAATCATATATTGAGTTTAGGAAATGATATTTTCGTTGAAACAATGAATTATAAAGGTTTGCAAGCTAGAGCAAAGAAAACAACTATTAATAAGAATGGTAAGTTTAACAAAAAGAAAAGATTTGGAAAGAGTTTATCAAATAAAGCACCTGCAATGTTTCTTACTATATTAGATAATAAATTAAAGTGGAATAAAAAACAATTAATTAAGATTGATACATGGAATGTAAAAGCTAGTCAATATAATCACTTTGATGATAATTATGTTAAAAAAGAATTAGGAGAAAGATGGAATGATTTTGGTGAGTTTAAAATTCAGAGAGATATTTATTCAGCTTTTCTAATTATGAATGTTAAGGACAGTTTAAAAGAAGTTGACAGAGAAAAATGTTTTACAGAGTTTGACAATTTTAAGATTTTACATGATAAAGAAATAAACAGATTAAGAAATTCAAAGAAAAATATAGCAAGTATGGGAATATAATTAAATCAATAAACGTCGAGAACTGGGCGTTATACTAACGTTAAACAAGCAATAGTGAGTTA
>CAZFLS010000203.1:0-2081 GCA_964518815.1 uncultured Candidatus Peribacteria bacterium | reverse complement strand
CTTTCGTACAATGCAGTGGGTGCGGTTTTAAGGTTTCTTTTATATTTTGAAGTGTGGATTTATACCATCTGCAAACGAATCTCTCTGTTTAAAATCGAGGCGATTCTAAAAAGTAAATCTAATGTGATATTCTGATTTCCTTTTTCAATCCGCGACACAACCGATTGTGTTGTTTTCAATTTTTTTGCCAAATCATTTTGAGTGTAACCTTCGGATTTTCTCGCTTCCGCTATTTTTAATGCAATATCTAATCGTTTGCGTTCTATATTCATTTTTTTGTCAAAATCTTTTATATTACTTCTTAATTCTTTTTTTAAAGCAGCTAATTTATACATTCTACTTACCTCTTGCGAAATTCGTTTAATCTTTTTTCTGCGGTTTCAATTTCACGCATTGGAGTTTTATTTTCTTTTTTTAATAAAACCTTCTAATAAAATTATAATACGATTTTTTTCAAAAGCATAGATTATTCTAATCCAGCGTTTCATATGACATAACCGCAATTCATATAATTCAGATGTCAATTTTTTTGAAAAATCTTTTAATCCGAAAGGATTGTTTTCTAAAGCCTCAATCAATGTTGTGATTTTTAATTTGGTCTTCTCGTCAAGTGACATAATAAAATCTCTAACAGGATTCTATATTTTAGTTTCATAAAATATTATTTCAAATTGCATAATATTAACATAGCATAAAAGCGATAATTTGTCAAGTTTTAAATTGTAATTGATAAAATATTTATTTGTCAATATTCCATTGCATTTTACTATTTCAAAACAAGCTCATCTACACATACTTCAAAGATTTTTTATTTTCTTTGATTTTTATTTTTTTATATTTTATAATGTTTATAGGTTTTAAGCATAGTATCGAAAACGATAGCAAAAATTACTCTTAAACGAGAAACAATATTTAACATAATAAATTGCAATAAATGAAATTTATTAATGAAACATATCTAAAATCAATTATTGAAAAAACGGAATTACAATTTTCATCTCATCACAAAAAAATATTTGGTTCACAGAAATTTGATAAGTTTGATACCGTAAATCTTTTTTTATATTATTCGATTATTCCAAAAATTGAAAAATTTTTTTATAATTTGAGTATTTCGGTTCAACATGATTTTTTAGAACAAATTACTTTAGCAATAACAAAATATGCATGTCTTCGCTGTAATAATCTTAATAAACAAAAAGAATCTTCATATAAAATTATTTTAATTGCACAATATACTATTTTAGATAAAATTCGAAAATTCATTAAAAAGTATAAGAGAGATTTTGATAATTATATCGATATTAGTAGAAATTTAAAATTAACACTTCTTTTTGAACCTATAATTATATTATCGAATAATTTTGATGATATTCTTATGCATATACAAAACTATCCAAACACAAAAATCCACACTGCTATTTTTGTTGGAGATTCCAAAATATCTAACATTGACACTATGACGCTTTCGAATTATTATAATAACTCAATAATCAAAAGATGTATATTTCTCGGCAGTAAATCTCTTGACAAGAATTTTATCCCGAATTTATTGAATTGGAACTGGGCAATACCTGAAATTAAGTGGTTTTATAAAAAAGAAATGAATCAGATTGAATCTATAAAAGTTGATGATAATTTGATTGATAACAAATATCTTTTTTTTTATACTAAAGTCAAAGAATTTGAAGTAAAATATACAATAGAATTACCAGAAATTCTATCATTTATAAAAAAATTATATTTAACATTTTCGTTTTTTGCCGAAGATTATCATAAAAAATTGGATAAAATAAAAATTGAGTTTGAAAATATTTTTGATGAAATAATTATTGATAAAACATACGGATTTGATAATGATGTTAATAAATATTTTATTGAAGAAATAAAACAAATTTTTGAGGATATAATTAAAACATTAAAAGAAAAAACATATAAAAGTAATTTTATAAAAAAAAACCTACATCAAATTGATTATATTGTTGTTCCTAAATTTTTAAAAAAAGAAATCCAACAGGAAATCCAAAAACTAAAAACATTAGAAAAAAAAAGGAATACTACAATTTTAAGTTCTATTGACC
>CAZFLS010000202.1:0-2133 GCA_964518815.1 uncultured Candidatus Peribacteria bacterium | reverse complement strand
CTGTAAAAGATGGAGTTTTGCCAAAAGTAACAAAAATTATAGATCGTCATACTGAATCTGTTTCAATTTCTTCACAATCAAAAACTCTCGATTTTAATAAATGAGAACAAGATAAAGATTTGTGACAAATTTTAAATAATTTAGAAATAGATAAAAAAAATATTGAAAAACCCGATATCTCTTGAGAATGAATGTGAGCATTAATAAATTATGATAATGATATTAAAAATAAATGGCGAGATAGATTAAAAAAATTTCTTGATGAAAATACTCCATTAGAAAAAAGAAAAAACATGAAAATACTTTGTTTACCTTGAGTTAATTGTCTCGAAATTCCTATGTATATTGAATTATGATTTTTGCCTGAAAATATTGTTTGAGTAGATGCTTGTATTGTAAGATCAAAATTTGATGAAAAATTAAGAAATATTTTTGAAACTAATGCAAATAAGTATCAAATTCAGTATAGAATTTGAAAATTAGAAAAAATATTAGAGACAGAAGAAACAATATTTGATATTGTAAGTTTGGATTTTTTATGACCACCAAGCGAAATAACAGAAAGAATTTTTCAGAATATAAAACTTTCAAAAATTGCTATTGTGATGACAAACTTTCAATGAAGAAGAGAAAATAAATTTACTGATAGACTTAAAAGACATGTATATGTAAATAATAAATGAGGTATGTATGAATTATATGATAATATAAATATAAATAATCCAATGTTTGAAGAAGAAATAAAAAATACTTCTTGTGATTGAGTAAAAGATAAAATTACTTTTTCCCAAGAAATTATGAGTTTTATTACTAATGATTCTAATAGCCCCTTTGAAAGATTGGCAAATGAACTACTTACTAAAGATAACTTAGAAAAAGCAAGAAAAAATATACCTAATTTACCAAAAGAAGATGATAAAACTTTGATAAAAAGAGCAAAATGACATTTTTATTATGCTTTAAAAGTAATGTCAGAAGAAATTTTTTCTCCTAGTTTTGCAAGATATTTTTTTATGGCAGTTGAAATACTTATAGCACATCATCAATTTAACAGAAAATTAAATAAATTTGAAAGTTTTAGATATAAATGATACAAATGAACGCCAATGTTGACAGATTTATTTTTTTTTGAATTACGACCAGAATCATATTATCAAGAAATGAGACTTTTATTAAATTTTGTAAAAAAATATGTAGTAGCTCATATTAATTGGTTTATTTTAAATGATGATAATCTTCCAACAATGAGAATTTCTTATTCCCCAGACTCTCCTACTATATGATTAGATGGCAAAATAAGATATAAAAGAAAAGATATTATACAACTTGTAGAAAAAGATAAAGTAATTGCAGAAATTACATTTTGAAAAATTTTAAGTATTTTGGATATACAAAATAAGGCAATATATTGACATGATAGCTCTTTTAAGCGAGAAAACTTATATGTGGACTAAAAATAAATACTACTGAAAAAATTAAGTTTAATTTTAAAGAAATATTTTTGTATTTTTTCAAAATTTTTGTAATATAAAGGCGGAAAAATAAAACCATTTATTTTTCTTAATTCTGCTTTTAAATAATTATATTTTATAATCATAAATTTTATGAACTATAAACACACTCAGATTGGTTACCTTATGATAATTGTTACACTATTTACATTAATAGTATTTGTATGGACTTATATTGTAGCCTATATGGAACCTTCATCATATGATTCTGGTACAAATTTTGCTGTTACTACAACAATGACATTAATTATAATTATTCTTACCTCTTTTATGTCACTTCAAGTAATAATTGATGAAAAATATTTACGAATTAAATTTGGTTATGGTATTTATAAAACTAAATATTTACTTAATGATATAGCATCTGCTAAAGTAGTTAGAAATCATTGGTGTTATGGTTGGGGAATAAGAGTATGGTTTTGGCCTAAAATGTGGATTTATAATGTTTCTGGTTTTGATGCAGTTGAAATAAAACTAAAAAATGGAAAAATATATAGAATAGGTACGGATGAGTCTGAAAAATTAAAACAAGCAATTTCAAATTTAATTAAATAATAAAAAAGATAAAAACAAAATAGTTTATTTTTATAATAGTTTATGTTTTTAAATTTAAATTTTATAA
>CAZFLS010000201.1:0-2151 GCA_964518815.1 uncultured Candidatus Peribacteria bacterium | reverse complement strand
CAACAGCATCTAATATAATATCATCTTTTTTTAAATCAATTTCAGAAAATGGATCATTTTGTGTAATTTGTGAAGTATTATTTTCTTTTTGATCTATAATTTCAATTTTTTCTATTTCTTTATTAGAAGAACTATCATCTAAAATGTTAGATATTGAATAATTTGAATTTGTCTGAGAAATATTAGAGTTTTTAATTTTTTTAGATTTTTTATTTTTATTAGAAGCACTTTTATTAAAATAATTTATGTTATTTGAAAAAAAGGTATTATCTAAATTAAGAGTGCCAGCAGTATTTGAAACTTTCTTAGAATTAATAGAAGCACTATTCTCATTTGAAATAATATAAGTTGGAGCAACATGATCAAGATTAATAGCATTAGGGTCAAAATTAAAAGAAGTAGAAACTGCATTTTCTTTTTTAGAAGAAGAATTTTTATTGTTTACAATCTTCTTTTTTGTAAAATTTGATTCCATATTTTTGTTTTTATATAATAATACCAGAAATAGTGTAGCATATTTTTTAAATTTTCTCAAATTTTTCGATTGACACTAAGACTTTTATTTGTATTATAAAGGTATGAACAAAGATTCCATTATAGTCAAAAATTCTAAAATTAATTGAAAATGAGTATTTGCACTCCGTGACTTTAAAAAGGGAGAGATTGTTTTATATTGGGATATTTCACATATTTTACCAAAAGAAATTTTTGATAAAATGCCCGATAATGATAAAAAATATATCTCTTATTTGGACGGTAAATATATAATAATGCAAGAGCCTGAAAAATATGTAAACCATTCTTGTGAGCCAAATACAACAGCCAAAAATTTTTGTGATATTGCAATTAAAAACATTAAAAAATGAGAAGAAATTACTGGTAACTATCAAGAAACCTGAGAATCTTATTTTGACTGTAATTGTGGAGCCAAAGATTGTAAAAATGCCCTACCCTTTAACCATTCTTTAACAATTCTTTAAATACCGTAAATATGCAACGATTTTTCTTTAATTTAAATCTTTGAAAAAATATATTGATACAAGATGAAAATTTTTTTCATCAAATTTCTCATGTTTTAAGAGCAAAAATATGAGATGAGATTGTTTTATTTAATTGAGATTGAAACGAATATATTTATAAAATATCTGAAATTACAAAAAATAAAATTAGTTTGGATTTTATAAAAAACTACAAAAATACTGCAGAACCATGATTAGAATTAAATCTTTATCAAGCTATTCCAAATAAATACGAAAAAATAGAATATATCCTGCAAAAATGAGTAGAAATTTGAATCTCAAATTTTATATTTTTTTATTCAGAAAGAAGTCAAATTTTATCAATAAATAACAAAAAAGAGGAGAGATTTAATTTTATTATAAAAGAAGCTACTGAACAGTGCGGTGGCAATAAAATGCCAAAAATCATTTTTGAAAATAAATTAATGCTAGAAAAAATCTCTTGAGAAAATTTAATACTTCATACAGAAAAAAATAGCGAAAATTTTTCTGAAACAATAAAAAAACTGGACAAATCAAAATCTATAAATCTATTTGTTTGACCAGAATGATGATGGAACGAAAATGAAATTATAAATTTTAAGAAAAATAATTTTAAAATACTAAATTTTTGAGAAAGAATTTTGAGAACAGAAACAGCAGGAATTGTAGTTGGATTTTTGATTTGAAATTTTAAATAATATTTTTATTTTTTTGACATAACTAACCAAGTAGTTTGGATAATGTAGTCTATTTTAAAGGGTTTTTAGGATGAAAAAACCGAAAAGTAATTTTGATCGGGTATAAATTAGGGATTTTTTTAATTAAAATTTTTTAGTTTTAGCTAAGAGCTGTGATTTTTTTAAAAAAATTTGACATAGAACAAAATATTGATATAAATATCTTATCAATAAGCTTTTTTAACATAAAATATAAATTTTGAAAATAAAAATAAAATTTAATCTTTTTTAAAAACCATCTTAAATCCTTTTCTTCCTTTAGATTGACAGTGAGCCATTTATACTACCGTCTTGCATTTCTTAAAGGGAATCTATTTTTGATTTCTTTTTTTTTATTATATTTTTAAGGTTAGGTTTTAAATTAACTTTTTTAAAAAAAAATAAAATTTCCTTTGCTGAGAGGGGAATAGGAG
>CAZFLS010000200.1:0-2152 GCA_964518815.1 uncultured Candidatus Peribacteria bacterium | reverse complement strand
TGGCAGAGAGATAGTATTTTTTAAAAATAGTCCTGTTTTTATAATGACTTACTATTGACAGGTAATTGAATCTATCAAAGATTTTAAACCAATTTATAATTTTTTACAAAAAGCATTATCACAAATTCCAGAAGATAAACCTTTTCGTGGTCCAGAAAATTTTAATGAAAACAATTTATGTTATATCAATAAAGTTGAATGACAAATTAATAATTTTTTTTGAGAAGAAATAATTAGTTCTAACGGAAAAGAAATTTATAAAACTAGATATATGTGATGATTGGTAGATCAAAGAAAATAATTTTATATCCAATAATAAATATTATTAAAAATGTCTGAAACTCTTTTTTCTATTCATGATGAAGAAAAAATAAAATCTCTTCTTTCAAAAAATGGTGAGCCTGCTTTTCGTTACGCTCAAATTGAAAATGCTATTTACAAAAATTTTATTACAGATTTTGAAGATATTTCAACAATTTCAAAAAAAGCAAAAGAACTTTTAAAATCTAATTGTTTTTACTGTTCAATTTCTTTAAAATCCGCAAAAACATCAAAAGACAAACAAACTACAAAATTAGCTTTTGAAACTTATGATAAAAGATATATTGAATCTGTGATAATGAGACATCTTGGAGGAAGAAATACATTGTGTGTGTCTTGTCAGGTTGGCTGTCCTATGTGATGCATGTTTTGTGAAACTGGCAAACTTTGACTAAAAAGAAACTTAGAATTTTATGAAATAATTGATCAAATTTTATACGCTTCCTTGCTTTTGAATAAAGAATGAAAAGTTCTTAGAAATATTGTTTATATGTGAATGTGAGAACCTTTTACTAATTATGAAAATGTAAAAAAATCTATCAAAATTGTTTGTAAAAAAAATAAGTTAGATTTTTCAAGTAGAAGAGTAACAATTTCTACTTGCGGAATTTTGGAGTGAATCAAAAATTTTGGAGATGATTTTCCTCAAACTAGTCTGGCTATCAGTTTACATGCACCAACAGATGAACTAAGAAGAAAAATTATGCCTGTATCAAAAGGTTATAAAATACAAGATTTAATGAAAGTTTTAGATGAATATACCAAAAAAACAAATAAAAAAGTTTTTTATGAATATATTATGATTAATTGAATAAATGATGAAATAGAATTAGCTTACAAACTTTGAGAATTATTAAAAAACAAATTAGCACATGTAAATTTTATTGCTTATAATTTATGAGAATCAGACACAAGTTCAAAATTAAAAGCAAGTTCAAAAAATAAAATTATACAATTTCAAAAAATATTAGAATGATTTTGAATAACTTCTACTTTAAGACACTCAATGTGAGATGATATTGAAGCTGCTTGTGGACAACTAGCCGCCAAAGAATCTAAATTTTAATTTTTTGGTTTTTGCAATTTTTGGTTTTGAAATTTTTAAGGGCTTTCAAAAAGTTCATATTTATATAAAAAAATAATCTTTTTTATTATAAAATAGTTTTTTCAGGTAATTACTAAGGAATTTTTGGTTTAGGTATATTTCAATGATTTGAAAAAGATTTTAAGACTTTTAGAACTTTTTTACATACTGGCTTGACTATTTTTAATATTGGATCTGAAAAATTATTGGATACATTAAGTAAATCAGTTTTTTTTACTGTTTGTCTTCAATACATAATTTCATCAGTCCTTTTAAGAAAATCCTCCATTTTTTTTATTTGCTTTAAATCTCTTTCTTGACTTTTATATAATTGATCTAAAAGACTTTTTTTGGTTAAAATTGTTGGCATAAAACTAATTGTTAAGAATAAATATTTTTATTCAATACTATTAGAACATATTTTTATAAAATTATCTCTAATTCGATGTAATATTTTTATTTTTTCTATTAAATATTTAATTCTAAAATTGAGTTTTTTATATTCATTATTGTTTTTTTGTAATGAAATATAAAATATTAACGGTTCAATTATTGTAAACAATTCTGAAAATAAAATACTCAGTCTATCTAATGATTCTTTAATATCCAAAAATATTTTCAAATTTATTTCAAAAATATTTTCTGTCTCAATTTTATTAATTTCTCACTCTAGAAAATCACATATTTCTTTTGGCTCTTGACCAGAAGATGAAGATAAATATAATCTGGTCTTATGATAAAATACAG
>CAZFLS010000199.1:0-2186 GCA_964518815.1 uncultured Candidatus Peribacteria bacterium | reverse complement strand
AAATAGGCGTAAAAACGCTTAAAAAAGAGGATTTGCCTACTGAATATTTGCCGGCGATTGAAACCGGAGATATTGGGATTGACGAGAAAACAGGTGATATTTATTATAAAACGTCAAAAGGGCAAAAAATACTAAATGATATTAACACTAAAATCAATGATGAACAAGCGCAGCTGATTGAACAAAAAAAAACGCGGGCGAAACTTGATATTAAACAAGCGCAACTTAAAAAACTAAATAAAGAGAAAAACTCGATTATTGATAATGACACTATCACTGACGAACAAAAAGAAAATAAATTAATTGAAATAAATGATAAAATCGATAATCTGCAATCAGAAATAAAAAAATTGAATGAAACATTAAAAAAGCGGAAAGATACTGACGAAGGCGATACTACAGGCGAGGGCGGGCAAAAAACTCCTAAACCTCCAACTCCGCCTGTTGCTCCTGCCGGAACAGGAATAAAACCTGAACAACCTGCGGAAGAACAAACGCAAGAAGCAAAAGAAAAACCAAAAAAAGAGGTGTCATTACAAAATGAAAAACAATCCGAAGCAGATAAAGAACGAATTTTTCAAGAGTATGGCGGAACTCCTGAAAAAGAACTCTCTGGTAAGAAAACCACAATCCAAACCCAGACAAGAGATGTTAAAGCAAAATATAAAATAGTTCCTTTGTCTTTTTTAATTCAATCGCATTATCCGATAACTTTTAATAAAAATGAAGAATATCCGGCTGGCGTTCAAGAAAGACAATATGATTTAGATAAAAGCGAACAAAAAAAAGTTATTGATTATATAAATAAATTTAATTATAAAAATTTATTAACTGATAGCGTTGATGCCGCAACAGGTGCGCCAATGACAACTTCAAAAGGTATTGTTTTAGGAGCTAACGGAAGAACAATGATACTAAAAGGAGTTTTAGAAAAATATCCAGAAAAATTTGTTGAATACAAAAATCAATTAAAAAAATTATTAGATTTTTACGAAATTGAAAATAAAGAAGAATTTGATAATATTGAAAATCCAGTATTAGTAAGAGAAATTGACGAAGAAATCACTTTTAAAAAAGCTCAAGAATTAGTTAGAATTTTACAAAAAGGTTTGACACAAGAATTATCGCCAATAGCGGAAGCAGTATCAAAAAGTAAAATGATGAATTTATCAATAAATAATTTTATAAATAATATTGATAATTATAATTCTTTAGCTGATTTTTTAAGTAATCAAGAAAACAAAGATTTTATAAAAGCATTATTAAAAGACGGGATAATTACAGAACAAGAAGTAAATAAATATGTAAATCAAGAAACACAATTATTAAATGAAGAAGGTAAAAAATTAGTTGAAAAAATTTTATTAGGAACTATTATAAATAATGCTGATTTAATAGATTATGTTTATAATACTCACAAAACAATTTTAAATAAAATAATAAAATCAATTCCTGAATTTATTCAATTAAAAAAATATGTTGAATATGATTTAACAACATTATTAAATAAATCAATAAAAAGAATAATTGATTATGATAATTCAGGATATAAAAAATATGGTGAATTTTTAAACCAACCATTTTTATTTGAAGAATATAATAATGAAAATAGACAAGCTGATATATTGGCGATGGCTTTATTGGGATTTAACCAAACAACTTTAAAAGAAGCATTAAAAGAATTTTTAATGTATGCGTCAGGAACTGAATTTGAGGATGGTTTTGATTTTGTAAAAAAAGATATATTAAATCCAATAGAAGCATTTGACAAAAGTTTTTCTAATAGATTAAAAAAAGAAAATGAAAATTTTTTATATCAATTTATAGATAAAAGATATATTGACAAATTCGGAGATTTAAAATTTAATGATATTTTATTAGGTTCAAATGGTCGAGAATATCAGATTGTTTCAGAACCAAACGACAAAGGATTTATGTTGAAAGATGTAAAAACAAATAAATATTTTACACTTGATTTAGATAAATCCGCAGTTGAGGAAGATTTATTTACAGGCGAAAAAAAATATAGTTTTATTGAAAAAAAAGAAAAAAAAGATAATTTAATATTCGGTCAATCTAAAGCCGAACAATTAGGATTAGGTCTTGAAGAAGAAGGAATGTTATTTCAATTAAAAACGAAGGAGAGTAAAAAAGATGAAAAACGAAAAGATGGCAAACAAATCAAC
>CAZFLS010000198.1:0-2193 GCA_964518815.1 uncultured Candidatus Peribacteria bacterium | reverse complement strand
TATTTTTATGTTCAAAAACAATATTTTAGCAATTTTTCTTTTTTGAACATAAGAAGCTTTTTTATAATAGTTTTTAGCATTATTAAGTATATCAATAAAAACTTCTAATTCTACTATCTCATTTCTTTCAGTATCATCCATTTCTTCAACTTGTTTTCTAAGAATTTTTATTTTTCTATCATAATCTTCTTTTGTTTCTTCATATATTCTATTTTCATCTTCATCTTTTTTAATTGACATATTTTTTTTAATATAATCATCTTTTTTAGATTTTAATCTTCATATTTCAAGATTTATAGAAGCTTGTTTTTCTTTTGTTGTTTTTATAATATTGTCTAGTCTAGTATTTGTAAAATCAATATATTGTTTAAATTCTTTTTCTTCTACTTTAAAATCATTTAAAACCTTAATAATGTGATTATCTATATCTTCTTGACTAAAAGTTACTCAATAATAGCTTGATTGTTTATTTGCACATCTATAGCTTATTTGATTAGGTTTTATAACATCTTTTAATTCAAGCTTATTTCATTTTTTATTTGCTTCTAAAATTTTATCTTCGTATCTTTTTTTATTTGGTAAGTTAAAAGTAAGTCAAAAATTATCATCAGTTAAGATAAAATCTATATCAAATACTTTTATATCATCGTAAACATCTTTTGTTTTAGTTTTTGTTATAACTATAGGATTTTTATAATATCTATCTTGTAATACTTGAAATTGTTCTTCAGTTATTATAGCTTGATAATACTTATTTGTTTCTCTTAAATCTGTTATTGTATCACCATTTATAAACATACCATAATAAAACTCATCTCTAAACATTTTATTTAATAAACTTCTTGCAATTTCTTTTTGTTCTCAAGATTTTTTAAATTCTCTTACAAGTCAATTACTATCAAGATAATCTTTTATTTTACTTTCTATTTCTCAATCAAGTTTCATTCTAAAAGCTTCTTGTATTAAAGAAAAGAATTTTGGATGAGGCTCGTGAAATCATTCATCATTTATAAAATATCAAGGTTTATATCTTCAAATTGCTTTTCATCATTCAACTTTACTTTTGTTTCATCTTGATATATCCTCACTTAATTTATCGCTATATTGCTTTGAAAAAACAAACCATATACCTAACATCATTTTTCAACTTGCATTGTTCTCAAAGTGAAAATTTGTATATTTAAGAGTCACTAAATCTTCATCTACACAATTTATAAGTTCTCATCATTCAAGCATATTTCTAGCTTGTCTATCAGGCGAATAACTAAGTAATCATTTAATTTCTCATTTCTTAATCTTTTTTATTAAGTTATTCCATTTAGGTCTTTTTCAAGGCACTTTTCAAGTTTCTTGTTCTTTGATAATAAAAAACTTTCTAGTATCTAAAAATATTTTTCTATTTGCTAAATCACTTTCATTATTTTCTTTTTCTATTTCATATTCACTTTCAAATAAAGAAAAATCTTTTGGTTTTTCTTTTATTTTTAATCATTCTCTTTTTGCATAATCTATACAAGTTTTGATTTGGTCGGGGATTGATTGTTTTTGATTATCAGAGCTTTCATCTGTTGATTTTCTACAATAGATAACATATTCAATATTTTCCATTTGTTCAAAAGTAATATAATTATAATTGATATTATTATAATCAATTTGAACATTAAATCAAATAAAAAAAGAAGCTATTTATTCAGCTTCTTCTTCTAAATCTATATCTTGAAAAACTTTTAATAATTCATACAAAGCTTCTCATATAGATTTATTTTCACTAACTTGTGAAGACATAATCTTTATACTTCATCAAAGGTCTTTATATAGTAGTAAAGTGTCTTTGATTTTCGTAAAAAGTCCTATATGGTAGTAGGTGTTTATATTTTAATTATTTATCATCTTTTTTCAATTTAATTTTTTCTTTGATTATAAATTTACTTGTTTTTCCATTATGTATTTCAGTTTCTATTTTTGAAAATGGATATTGTTTTTTTAATTCTACAAACTTTGTATCATCTCAAATAATTTCTAAATCTCATTCTAATAAATGAAGTTCTCAATTTTTCTTTTTTATAGTTATTTGCTTATATTCTTCATTGAATATTTTATCAAGAATTAATTCTTTTAATTCTATCCATCATTTAATTAAATCAAGAATTTTAAGCTGTAAATATACCATAAAAGAGTATTTTTCATTTTCTT
>CAZFLS010000197.1:0-2202 GCA_964518815.1 uncultured Candidatus Peribacteria bacterium | reverse complement strand
ATGAGTGTGTGAATCTATAATCATATTTTTCTCTTTTTAAAAATGGCAGTTATCGAACCTGTCCTGTCCTCGTCCGCTCGCAGAGCGGATGACGGCAAAGCCGCCGCGCGCAGCGCGAGGGACAGGACAAAGTTAGGCGAAGACCTCTTGCTTGTTAATAAATTTTTTTCGTGAACTTAATAATAAACATTCATTATTTTTTTTTTTGAAAATTCAAATTATATACAAAAATATTTCTATTATTATTTAGTATGCAATTATGAAAAATTTCAGCAAATTTATCATGAGAAAATTTATTTTCTGCAAAATTATAATCAGCTAATGTTCCTGATAAATAATCCGGAATTCTATTAAATTCTTTATACCATTCATCAGAATTACTATCTGCTGTCATATATGCAATATCTAATTTTTTTTTAGTCACAGTATATATAACTGAAGAAAAAATTTCATAAGAAAAATCATCGCAAATATCATGAATTGCATCTCTATCAGAAGCCCAATATAATGTTTCGAATTTTATCGTATCATTTAGAATTCCAGACAAAAAACCCGCTATTGAAACAATAAAATAGAATTGCGAAAAAATATGTAATTTTTTATTTTCTTTCACTAATTTAATAACTTTGTTAATTTTTTCAATAAAACTTTGAGTAAATCTTTTTTCAATCTGTTTGTTTTTCAAAAAATTTGTCAAATCTTTTAGAATGGCTTCTTTAAATGTTATTCTATCATACCACATTAAAAATGGATTATTATTCGTAATAAATGAAAAATTCAAAAACTGTCCATTTTTGATTAATTTAGAAAATTCATTATTAACATTTTTAGAGTTTTTAATATCTTTTGGCGCTACTGCTTTAATATAATTTTGAATATCATAGAAATTATCCATAATCGGAAAAAAAGAAAAGGTAAGAGCTATATTACTTTTATCAGAGGAAAAACAATAATCACTAAATAAAATCCATTTTTTAATTCTTATATATGGATACAAATAATTTTCCTTTATATCGGTAATTATTGTATCTTTAGTTATTCTATTAATTGCATTTAACAAAACATTATCTTCAAATGGATTCTTTTTCATATTATAGGTTTTCGCCTAACGGACTGGACTGCCTGACGCGGCGAAGCCGTGTCCTTTGGCCGCGACGGAGTCGCGAGCAGGCAGTCCGAGTTAGCTGCAGTTTGGCTATTTTTTATTTTCATAATAAGATTGTTTAATCAAACTTATAATATATTCAATATCATTATCATTTTCAATAGTTAATTCATAATCACCATTCCCGTGATGTCCAACATTAGATACATCACGAGTGATTTTTTTTAAATCACTTAATTGATTTTTCGTTAGATTTATCCATAATTTTAAACTGTTTTTTTGTAATTGTATATCAGCTATATTTTTTTTAGCAATAAATGCGATATAAATTTTTTTAGGCTTAACTGATATATCATCTGCAATATTTAAAATGTAATCTCTGATTTTTTCATATAATTCAATAGTTTCATCAGATGCTTTTTCAAAGTGGTCATTTTCAGTATAAACTTTAATTTCTTTGTTGACTTGATCAATATCTTTATTTTGTTTTGATACAGTTTTTATTGACTCACTCGCACCAATTCTTTGAATCTGATTAAAGTTAACAGTATGATTTGAATATTTTTTTATTTCCCACAATTCAATCGGTAAATCTTTAAAATTTATTGATTCAATTTGATAAGTCGTAAATTGAGGAGCGATAAAAATTACCTTTGATTGTGACCAATCGACATCATTTTTTCTTATTGCATTTTTATTGTTTTCATTAAATTCAAGAATAAAATCAGCCTTATTATTCAGCATTAAGGATAAGTATGCATATCCTTGATCAATTACACTAAAATTCTTATCGCGTTTGTATTCTATAATTACAAATGAATTCGTTTGTTTGTCAAAAGCAAGAGTATCTATGCGAAAATTATTGAGTTGAAATTCACTTTTGACAAAATCTAAACCAAATAATTCTGATAAATTATTTTCTGTAATTAATTGAATTTCTTTTTCATATTTAAATTGAATTTCATCAATAAGATTTAATTTCTCTTTATTTATTAAAAATAATGCCATAAGTATTCTCCTGTTTTTTAAGCCAAATTGCAGATAACGGATTGGGCTTTTTGAGGTTTCTGCGTTAGCAGAAATCTCCTGAAAGGTCG
>CAZFLS010000196.1:0-2233 GCA_964518815.1 uncultured Candidatus Peribacteria bacterium | reverse complement strand
AAAATAAAAAATTTGTTTATAATAGTAAGTTTGGGTTGATTTTTTTTAAAAAATTAATATTTTAATTTTGATTTTAATTAAAAATAAAAGGTGTTAAGTTTTTAATTCAAAATTAATATTTGATAATCTATAAAGAAAATTAATAATAAACGATAATTTAAAATACATTTTAATATAAAAAATATGGAAAATAATTTACTTAATTTAAAGGAAAAGTTAGATTTTTTGAAAATATACAATACTGAACCAGATTATGAAAGTTTTGTTTGAAAAGATATAAAATTCAACATTTCTGATCTATTTACTATAGCTTTTGCTTACGATAAATATAATTTCAAAGAAGAAAACATTTTAATTGAGCCAGAAAATCTTTGAAAATTAAATTTAACTGAGCCAAAAAATTTTTCAGAATTTATTAGAAATTCATTTATAATCCTTATAAATGAGTTAGTACCATATAGTTATATAGAACAATTCTTATATAATATTTGAAGTAAGAATACAACAGAAATGTATAGCTTCTTTAACTATTGTGACGGTCCAGAGCAATGATTAATGCTTTTAACAAATCTTAAAATAAATATTCTAAAAATTATTACTAATTTCGATCAAGAAATATATAAGGACACGGATCATTTTTGATTAAATATTAACCAAGAGAAATCCTTTAAAATACTTAATAAGTACGAAGCAAATATAGAAATATGAATTGAAACAATAGAAGAAATTGACAGCTTAATTAATGAATATTATAAAAAGGAAGATATAAAATACTCTGAACTGACCAAAAAATACCCAAAAATTCTTTTAGACTTTGAAAATATAAAAAAACTTAAATAAAAATTATTTTTTCTTTAATTGCTTCTTTTTTCTTGTCTCGTCTGATAAATATCAAGTTTTTTTATTTGCATCCATGTCATCATCAATAATATTATCTCCTAAATCAAGAAAATATCTTTTTATTGCTCTTTTTTTAACATAATCTTTTAATAATTTCTCAATTTCCCCTTTTTCTTTAATACTTAAATTATTTTGTAAATCGTTTTTACCTCTTAAAATTTCAAATCTCAAATGTTTTAGATTTTTTATTGAATCTAAAAAAGTAAAAATTTCTTTTAATCCTGTTTTGAACTCATAAACTACATTTCAATTTTTATCTTCGAGCTTTCATAAAAATAAAGGGGCAATATTGATCCAAATATTATATCAATTTTTATCAAGTTCTTTCATGTTTTCTATTCTTTGTTCTATTGGTGCAGATTGGTTTTCAAATTTCTTTGAATATTCAAAATCAAGCGTTGGAATTGAAATTCAATAAGAATTTAATTTATTTACATCAGCTTTTATAATTTTTTCAACGGGAAACAATCATTTAGTTAAGAATTCAATTCTATAATCGTATGAATTAACAAGTTTTATCATAGCAATGGTATTTTGAATAATTTCCTCGTATTGAGTTTCATTATTCTTAGAATATGGAAAGGGGTCAGAACAAAAGGCAACATGCATAAATTTATTCTTATTTTTTGAACCCCTTTTTATATCTTTTTTAATTAACTCTTCGATTTTTTTTAAGTGGTCTTTGACTACGTACATTTCTTTGCTAAAAAATGGTATTTCAATACTAAATTTTTTTGGAATACGTATGAATTTACCTCTGTCGTTAGATTTTACATAACAATACCAGCAAGAATGTGGACATCAATAATAAGGTTTTAATAACTTCCAATTAGTTTCTTTTGATAACCTAGAATTACTTGTATAATTTATATTTAAATCATCTACTAAGCCATTTTTCTTAGAATATCAAATCATGTATTTCATATATATAATAATTAAGAAATAAATTATTTTAATTTAATAAAAAATTGAATAGTTGTAAATTAAAATCTAATTCTAAAAAAAATTAGATTTTTTACAATCTAATTTTTTTTATTTAATTTTATTGTCGAATGAAGCGAGATCCTGCCTTGGCGGGACGAGCAAGTGATTACAACAAAGAGGTAAATACCCCCACGGCTTTGCCGCTGAACCCGAAAGGTTCATGGCTTGCCCTGGGGTAAATACCGATTTATTACTCTTTTTATTATTTTTTAAATTCCAAATTAAAGTTTTTAAAAATTATTCTTTTAAAATAAAAGTCGTTGAAATCAAGCTCATTAGCCAAAAATTACCCTTCAATAAAGAAATGTTCAAATCCTCTTCCTAGTCTTTTTCAGGCATAAGTGTGCTT
>CAZFLS010000195.1:0-2243 GCA_964518815.1 uncultured Candidatus Peribacteria bacterium | reverse complement strand
TTACAAAACTAGTCGAAAAGCCCACTCTTTTAGGGGTGGGATGTAAGACTAAAAAAAATTTAATTCGATATTAAATTTTTTTATGTTTTTCGTGTATAAAAAACTTGACTGCATACACGAAATTTGATATAATAAGGTATGGAAAATAAATATAGAACAACGAAAACAACAGTATCATTAATTAATTATCATTTTGTATTTTGTCCAAGATATAGAAGGAAAATATTTTTGATTAATGGAGTGGAAGAAAGATTTAAAAATTTGGTCAAATATGTATGTGAGGAGATGAAAATAGAAATAATAGCAATAGAATGCGACAAAGACCATACACATATATTTTTAAATACACTACCAACATTAAGTCCTTCAGATATAATGCAAAAGATAAAAGGTTATACAAGTAAAATATTAAGAGAAGAATTTAAAGAACTGTCAAATATGCCAAGTTTATGGACAAGAAGCTATTTTGTATCAACGGCAGGAAACGTAAGCAGCGAAACAATAAAAATATATGTAGAAAATCAGAAAAAAAGATATGATTAAATGAGAAAGGTGGTGAAAAAACAGATGAAATATATTCTAAATTTAAAGCTTGAAGCAGAAAAATATCAAGAAGATATACTTGCAAAAAGATTTGAAATAGGAAGAAAAATATACAATGATATATTAAATAAAACATTAAAAAGATATATAGAAATGACAAAAAGTAAAAAGTGGAGAGGAAATCAAGAAAATATAAAAGAAATATATAAAAAAACAATGGAAAAAAAGGAATTAAAGAAAGAACTGAAATTAAATATTGAATTAAGAAACGAGCTTTTAAAAGAATATAAATTGTCTGAATATTCACTCCATAATGAAGTAAAAACAATCCAACATTATTATAAAAATAATATAGATTCATTCACGGCACAAAAGATAGCAACAAGAGTATGGAACGCATTTGAAAAGTGTCTGTATGGAAATGGCGAGAAAGTACATTTTAAAAAATATGAAGAAGGCTTAACTTCATTAGAAGGAAAATCAAATAAAACAGGGATAAGATATAATATAGAAACTCATATTTTAGAATGGAATAAATTAAAAATAAAAGTACAAAGTAAATTAAATGAATATGAAAAAGAATGTTTAAAATCAGTTATAAAATATTGTAGAATAAAAAGGAAATATGTAAGAGGAAACTATAAATACATATTTCAATTAATATTAGAAGGAGAAAAGCCAGTAAAACAAGAATACAATACAAATGGAATAGTAGGAATAGATATAGGGACACAAACAATAGCATATACAGGTAAAAGTGAAGTAAAATTAATAGAATTAGCAGAAAATGTAAAAAAGATAGAAAATGAAAAAAGAATATTATTAAGATATATGGATAGAAGCAGAAGAAAAAATAATCCTGCTAATTTTAATGAAGATGGAACAATAAAAAGAGGTAAAAAATTAAAATGGATATATTCAAAAAGATATAAAAAAGCAAAATCAGAATTGAAAGATTTATATAGAAAACAAGCAGATATAAGAAAACAAGACCATGAAAAATTATCAAATGAAATATTAAGAGAAGGGATAGTAATAAAAGTAGAAAAAATGAATTTTAAAGGATTGCAAAGAAGAGCAAAAGAAACAAAAGTAAATGAAAAAACAGGGAAAATAAACAAGAAAAAAAGATATGGAAAGAGTTTAGCAAACAAAGCCCCTTCGATGTTTTTAGAGATATTAAAAAATAAAGTAATAGCAGTAAACGGAAAATATATAGAAGTAAATACCCATAAGGTAAAAGCAAGTCAATATAATCATTTAAATAATGAATATAATAAAAAGAAATTAAGTCAAAGGTGGAATTATTTTAAATACAATAATGAAAATATAAAAGTGCAGAGAGATTTATACTCAAGTTTTTTGATAAAAAACGTAAGAGAAGATTTAGAAAGTATAGATGATAAATTGTGTGATGAAGAATTTGAAATATTTTTAAAACTTCATAATAACGAGATTAAAAGATTAAGTAATAATATAAATGTTAGTAGTATGGGATAAATAAAAAACAGGTAAATATTTAGAAAAAGTTAAATAATAAAAGGTTTTGAAACGAGCCTTATGCTATCGTTAATGAGTTGGTTGCAACTCTTGTTAGTAAAATTCTTATGGAATAAGAATTAAGTATATATTCTTTCGAGGTATATATAATGTTCTTTTGTACATAAGAACCCCTTGCCTTCAGGCTTGGGAGTTTCAGT
>CAZFLS010000194.1:0-2247 GCA_964518815.1 uncultured Candidatus Peribacteria bacterium | reverse complement strand
ATATAAATGACAAAGTGATGAAGTTATAAAAAATAGAAGTTATCACTACTTAACAAAACAAAAGGAAGATTTAAAAGAATGGTTATATGGAGAAGATGTGAATAGATTTCATACAAAATGGAATTGAAAAGAATATATAGATTATTGTGATTGAATTGCAAATCCAAGAGAAAAAAGGTTTTTTACTGAAAATAGAGTTTTAGTAAGAGAAATTACTAATCCAAGTATTTTTACAAGTTATACTGAATCAGAAAGTTATAATGATCCAGCAATAATAAATATATTGTGATGAGATGAATTAAGTTTAAAATATTTACTATGATTTTTAAATTCAAAATTAGCAACTTTTTATCATTTTAATTCATCTCCAAAAGCAACTAAATGAGCATTTCCAAAAATACTTGTTACAGATATTAAAAATCTTCCAATAAAACAAATTTCTCCAGAATCTCAAAAACCTTTTATTGAAAAAGTTGATAAAATTTTAGAGATTACAAAACAAAGTTTTTATGATCCAAAAAATCCTCCAAAAGAACAAAAAGATTTGGAAGATGAAATTGACAAAATGGTTTATGAATTGTATGGTTTGAGTGAGGATGAAGTGAGAGTTGTGGAGGAGAGTTTAGATTAGATTTTAATTTTTTAATGTTAAAATTATGGAACAAAATAAAAGTATTACACTTTTTGATTATAAAAATGTAAAAGTAAGAACTGTTATAATTGACGGAGATGTTTGGTTTGTAGCAAAAGATGTTTGTGATATTTTGGAAATATCAAATTCTAGAGATGCTGTTTCAAATTTGTCTGAAAAGATGAAAATGACTCTGGTATGAAAAGAAAGCCTCGTCGCTTTAACCGACGACCCTAATATTACACAAATTTCTTTGATATCTGAAGCTTGAATGTATAAACTTGTTTTTAAATCAAGAAAACCAGAAGCAGAAAAGTTTAGTGATTGGGTAGTTTGAGAAGTTTTACCAACTATTAGAAAAACTTGAAGTTATTGAACTACGAAATCTTTAAGTCCTATGATGATGAGATTTAGTTTGAATTCAAAACAAAATAGTACTTTGTGATATTGGTCTATGCTGAATAAATTAGTTGAACTTTTTGCTTTACCTTTAGAGCATAATTGATTTGAATTACCTGATAATATTATTCCAGATATTAGTACTTGAATTTTGTTTAACAAATATATAAAAGATAAATGATATAATCCAGAAAAAATTTGCAAAACTTATACTCATATTTATCCAGATGGAAGAGAAATACCGTGAGTAAGACAATACCCAGATTCTTTATATCCACTTTTCACAGAGTGGTTTCAAAAAGAATGGTTAGCTAAAAGATGTGCAAAATATATTATTGAAAGAACTGATGATCATATTTTACCTTATTTGCAAAATACTTTTCCAAATGTTATTGAATATAAAGAGAAGAAAAAAATAGGCATAATAGAAAAGAAGTAAAAGCTTTTAAGCAGAGTTTAGTTGTTAAATTATGTATAAAAATGGAAGAAATTCATATAGAAATATATGCTGATGAAATAAAATATAATAGAGATCCATGAAGAGAGAAATTTATGTATATGTGAATATTATTAATTGAATCAAATAAAAAAAGCATAATTTTAGAAAAAATTAATGAAATTAGAGAAAATATACAATATCAAAATGAATTACATTTCACATGATTAAAAAATATTTCTTGATTATGAATAGAAAATAGAAAAACTTTATTAGCTGAAAAATACATTGATCTTATTTTATGTGATAAAGAAAATAAATTTTTTTATTTTGATATATTGTGATTAAATTTATGAAATTTAGATTTATCATATTTTTGATCTGATAAATGAAATCATTATTGTAATATTTATAATAGATTTTTTAGAACTATTGTTACTAGAAGTATTAACTCATATTTTGCTTGAAAAAAAGTTATTATAGATAATATTTATCATGATAATGAAAATAGTTTAGTTTGACATGAATATTTTAATTGGCATTTATTGTATAAACTTAATTGAAATAGTAATTCTAAAATTAACTTTATTGATTCTGATCATAATAAAGAGCAATCATATAAAAATGAAAGTCATTTTATTCAGATTATAGATTTAATTTTATGATCAGTAAAGCAATTATATGATAATCCAAATAAGAAAAAATGATGTAATTTTATATGAAATAAAATAAGACCTTTAGTTGAAAGAATTAGAGATAAGCCATTAAATAGAAATAGTTC
>CAZFLS010000193.1:0-2278 GCA_964518815.1 uncultured Candidatus Peribacteria bacterium | reverse complement strand
ATGTCAATATGCATCGGTTTAAGATTGACAAAAAATGTCAATGTGGAGAGGGCATTACACAATAACATTAAACCCCATTAATATTATTATAAGGTTTTCGACGCGGTTTCGTTCATCTTGGCGTAAGACGCCGTTGCGTTTTAATGTGATTTTTCTGCTCATCCGCAACAACGTTTACGCCTTAAAAGATAGATGCCGTAAAATATTTTATTTGTTAGTCTTAATCTGATTTATTTTATTAATCTTTCCAGGTCGACCAACAACTTCCGCATTTGTAAATTTTACAATAAAAAGATTTGTCGTTTTAACTTTGTATCTTGGAGCCATTAAAACATCACTTTTAGAGTTTTCACAAGCATTTAATGCAGCCGCATTTTTCGCAATATGGCTATCATCAATTGATTTTAACATCATCAGCGGTCCCATTAGCAAAGATGAAAGAAATGAACCGGATGAACTCGGAGCATCGCCGGAACCATAAGTAATATTATCCGCAACTTCATTTCCGCCAATTTTTATAAAACCAAGAATTCTTGTTACTGTAGCATCACCACCTACATCTTCATTCCCTATAGTTATATCCGTTTCAAAATCAGCTTTATTAGTTATCTCAACAGGTTTTCCGTATTTCAATGAATGCATCGAAGTGCACGAAATAAATGATAATGAATAAACTAAACATAGAAAACAAAAAATATTTTTTTTCATACCTAAAATACCTCCAAAAAATAATACTGAACAGAAATGCTTTTAAAATTTTTCTGTTGTAAATAATAAGTGTTGCTCTTTTATCGAAAATTTTATCTTTTTACAAATGAAAAAAATTACGAATTGTAGCAACATAAATTGAAAGTTGAAAATCAAAAACTGATAATACTCACCTCCTCAAGTAAAATTTTATGGCATCTATCATTTTCTATACTTCAATTAAATATAGTATAAAAAATGCTTTAAAACAAGAAAAATTCTTTAAAAAAATCGCCGCAGCAATATTGACAAGAAAAGTCAATATGCTTCATTGTGAAATTAACAGGAAATGTCAATATGCGTTAATTTGAGATTGATAAAAAATGTCAATGCGCTTTCTTTCTGAAAATGACAGTAAATGTCAATGTGTATAGGGCATTACAAAAAAACATTCAAAACCCATTAATATTATTATATGGTTTTCGACTCGGCTTCGTTCATCTTAGCGTAAGACGCCGTTGCGTTTTAATGTGATTTTTTTTCCCATCCGCAACAGCGTTTACGCCTTGAAAGTTTTGGGGCCGTCGCCAAATTTTTCTTGAACACACTTATATAGCATTTTATATACGATGTATTCAATTTGATTTTTAGTTTCATTATCTAAAATCACAAATATTTCTGGAATTTGAACATCTTTATCATATAATAAATTATTAAAAAAATCTTTGACATTTATGTATTTAAAATAATTTTGTGAAAAATCTACTACTTCATCAATGAATAAGTTTATTCCTTCTTCTATAATTGAGAGTATTTCATTTTTATCAACAAATCCATTATCTACTGGGCTACAAAGAATTTTTCTTGGATTTTTTTGAAATTGAGATAAACCATGACAAAATTTAGGATATTTTGTTAATTTTTGAAATTCCTGATAATTATTACGGTAATAAGTATAAACAGCTTGATCGACTAAAACTGTAAAATAAAGACAAAAAAGAAAATATTTTCTTTTTTCCTTAGATATTTTTTCAAGTCTTTTACAATCAGATTCCCAATCATGACCAAAATATGGAAAATTTGAATTTCCTATAAATAAATTCATATCATTTCTAAATTGACTTTGATAATAATTTTTAATATTCATAATTTTTATTTTAAAAATTTTTCTAATATTTTATGAAATATATAAATTTGCTTTGTTATCGTATTATATTTTTTACCGAAATTTGTTATAGCAACTGATAATTGAATCAAAGATATTAAAAGTCCTAAAATTATAAATGAAATTTTATAAATGGCTGAATTAACTATAATAGCGGTATAACTACAAATTGTTATAATTATTAATGCTAAAAAGAAAATAGTCCAAATCGCATTTTTCTTCCCAAAACAGTTCATTATTTTTCGTGCTATTGGATTAGTTTCCATATTGATTATTGTTAGACCTTTATTGGTTGAATAACAGTCTAAAAATTTAGTGGCAACTAATAATATTGTTGTAATATATATCATTGTGTTCATTTTTTTTATTTGGCGATATCGACTGACTGAACTTTTTGATACTCAGCGCTTGCACCGAGTATACGAG
>CAZFLS010000192.1:0-2290 GCA_964518815.1 uncultured Candidatus Peribacteria bacterium | reverse complement strand
GGATTATGTTATTATAGTATTCCAGCTGAGTTAATAATAATTTAATATGTTTCATATTAAATTTTAGAGTTGTTTTTATATATTTTTCTTCTTGTTTTTTATTGTTTATATAAATATATCAATCTTTTCAGAATATTACTTTATCTTGAGGAATTGCTATGATTCTTTTTATAAAATTTCATTTATTTTTTAATGTGAATCATATCACATCTCATCTTCAAACATCTTTATAATTGGTATAATAATTTTTATATAGATAAATTGTTTCTTGATTATAAAAATTAGGACTCATAGAATTACCGTCAACAAAAGTTTTTTCTATATCATAATTTTTGTGTTTTAAAATGAAAAAAATAAGAATAAAAAAGATTAAAAATAGTGATATAAACAAGATTATTTTTAATTTTTGCTTATTTGAAATACAAATCAATTTCATTAATGATTTTATAAAAATGTAAAAAATCCCCTTAAACAATCTAAGCCCACAAAAAGTGAGCTATAGATTATTTTGTTTAAAATATTTAAAAAACTATAATCAAGAAACATTGAGTTTTTGACTTATTTCTTGGTAAAGATTTTTGCATTGAGATGCATTTGCAGAATCTAGATAATTACAATATTTATTATCTCAACTTTTTAATGATTTAATTACTCAAACCTTTATCTTACAAGAGTTTATAAGACCAGAGTTATCTAAATAATCACAATATTTTTCTTGTGAATCTACAAAAATAATTTTGGATACAGCTTCATTTTTACAATTATTAAGTCAGAGAGCCGAATTTGTCTTATTTTTGTCACAATAACTAGGATCTTTCAAAGAAACAGCAATTCAAACTAAAGATTCATTTTCACAAGTAGTCTTAGAAAAGGAGTCTAATCATTTACAAGCTGAAATATTTTTATTTTTTATTGCAGATTTGATCGTTGCTTTAGATTCACATTCTTGTTTTTGCATTGAATTAATATTTTTACAAATAGTTTTATCTCAACTTGCTTCTGATTTAATTAATAATATTTGACTTTTACATTGATTTTTATCAAATCAAGACATCTTATCACAAAGTGTAATGTCCTGATTTTTTAGAGCTTGACTATATAAAATAGGATTTTTACATGAATCTTTTGCCATTCAATCTAGCTTGTCACAAAGAGAGATGTTTCCAGTTTTTTTTGCTTTTTCTGGTATCAACATACTAAAACATCATTTTTTATAATTACTATCTTCTATTTTATCACAATAACTCTCATCCTTTTCTTGCATTGCTTTTGAATAATAATCTTGGTCTTCTTTGGATATAGTTATTTTATTTGATGCATCTGATGTTTTATTATCGTCTTGAGTAGATGTAGCACCGAAATTTTCATTGTTTGAATTTTTATTTTCTTTACTACATCCAAAAGTACTCAAGCAACAAATAATAAGTATTGATGACAATATATATTTTTTCATAAAATTATAATAAAAAACTAATTAATTTTATCTTACACAAACTGCACAGGCCATATTTTTGTCCCAAACTCAATAATTACCTACAGCTAAAAACCAATGTGATTGGTGCATTGTACCGTTCATAACATCATCTCTATCTGTTCTTCAATTACCAGCACAAACTATGGATCATGGTTGACTATTTGCAGGTCAACTTGTTCAATCAACTATAGCTTGCCATCATAAATTTACTAGAATTCAATCATAAGCTTTTGTCCATCAACTTGGACAACTTGTAACTCAATATGCAACAAATTTATCATATCATCATGTAGTTGCTCATAATCATCAAGATATATCAGCCGCGTGTAATCAATCTACTCGGTCTGAGTTTTTTACTGTTCAAGTTGCAGTTATATCATCATCTACAACTAATTTATTAAAATAATTCATAAATTTTCATCATGCCACTTCTCAAGTCGGAGTAGATGGCCAAGAAATAGCTGCATAAACAATTCATGAAATAAAAATTATAGAAAAAATAGAAAAAAACAGAGCATTTAACGCTTGCGTTTTTATGTTAGAAAAAATTTTTTTCATAATGTTTAAAATTAAAAAATAAAATTACTCGCTCAGTGTATATTACTTTTTTATTTTTGCAAGTAGAAAAAATATATAAAAATGTTTTTAAAGAATCTTTTTTATAAAAGAAAGTTTATTAGGTATTTTTTAATATAGATAAAATATTTCTTTCTTTCTCAAATATGCAATTTTTAAGTATTACAAATCATATTTTGTAAAATATTTTTTCAAGTTCTTCTAAGCTGAAACCATGATAATATCTATAATACTTTCATA
>CAZFLS010000191.1:0-2293 GCA_964518815.1 uncultured Candidatus Peribacteria bacterium | reverse complement strand
AGTCATTTTAATATGATGATTCTTTTGAATTAAAGAAATAGCAAAAAGATGGACTATTCCTGTGGTTAGCGGAGCTAATTTTAGTTTTGAATATAAAAAAATTCCATTTGATGTAAAAAATATTGAGATAAATTTTTCAACAAATCTAGATGAAAAATCTATTACTAAAGATACATTTTCAATTGTTCCATATGTTGAATGAAAAATTTCTCTTAAAAATTGAAACATAATTAATTATGAACTTGCTTCAAAATTACAAATTGGTGAGCAATACACAATTACAATTTGAAAAAATGTAAAATCTTCTTATTGAGTAGATATTTGAAAAGATTATATTTATAATATAGAAGCTATTGGTTGAGCAAAAGTAACAAAAATTATTCCGAAATGAAACTTACAAAATATTTCTCAAAACATAACTGCTATTTTTAATATTCCGATTGTACCTCTAACTAGCTTAGATAATAGAGATAAATTACCTTGTCCATTAAAAATCTCTCCTGAAGTTAAGTGAAAATGTAAATGGATTTCTTGAAATGTATTAGAATTTTCACCAGAAAAAAACTTTGAAGGTGCCACAAATTATTCTGTAAAAGTAGAAAATGCTCCATGACTTTTGTATGAACTTAAAGAAAATTTTGAATCTAAAATAACCACTCCAGATTTAACTTTTTATTCAGATAGTAAATTTGCTCCAAGATATTGAATATTTTTAAGATCTAATTTTCCTGTAAAAATAGAAGATTTGGGAAAAAATATAAAGTTAACCAAAGATGGTTCAGAAATGGCTTTAAAAATAGAAGCTTTAGAATGAAGTGATTCTAGATTTATAATTAAACCAAAAACATGAAATTTTATTTATAGTTCAAATTACTGAATTAGTATTAAAAAATGAATAAATCCAAAATTTTGAAATATTCCTCTTAAAAGCGAACAAAATTTTTCTTTAAAAAGCAATGATTTTTTAAATAGTGTTTCAGTACTTCAGAATGTTTATTCTTCATCTTGAGAGATAGTAGATACTTCTGATTTTACAAATGATGAAGATAAATTAATTCCTTCAAAAAATGTATTTTTTAATCTAGAATTTGGTGAAGAAGTTTCTTTGAATAAAAATCTTTTTGCTTTTAAATGAGCATGAATTAGTACTGACTTTAATATTTCTTATATTAAAGAAGAAATGATATTAGAATGAACTAATAAAAAAGAAATCAAGGAAAATAAAAGAAAATTAAAATTAGAAATAAAATGAGATCTAAAAACTTGAACTGAGTATAAACTTTTTATATATAAAAATGCAAATCCATCATTAAATGAAAATGTACAAAAAATATTTACAGTAGCTCCAAAATTAATTATTTCTGAATTTAATGGCATAAGCAATACTGAAAATTGTGTATATTTTAATAATGATATCTTGGAACAATATGATTATTATAACATTGAAGCTCAAAACAATAATTTAAATTTAATTCAAACAAATCCTATATCTGTAATAAAATGATTTTCTAAATATTACCATAGTGATTATGGTTTAAATATTTGTAACAAAAAAGCATGATTTAATGCTTATTTATTAAATACAAGATTTAATCCTTTTACGGATTATACTATCACGATTAAAGCTTGATTAAAAGATAAATATGGGAATTCATTATCTTCAGATTTTGTTAAAAAAATAAAAACTTGAGATATAAAAAATAATGATAAATATCTTTATGCTTCTTTTAATAAAGATATGAATGTAATTCCAAGCAATTTACCTATGGTTATAAATTTGCAGTCTATAAATATAGATAATGCGAATGTTGAAGTTTGTGAAATGGATATAAATTGATATATGCATTATTTGGAAAATAGGTATAAACAATATTATTCTCCAAATTGTACAAAATCCTACAATAAAAATCTAAAATTAAAAAATAAATTTTGGAATTTAACGAATAATAAATTTGATATAGAAAAAGATATTTCTTGAGAAAAACTTAATTCTGGCATAATTTTAATAAGATGAACAATTGATAAATTTAATAGATGAGAAGATTCTTATAGAGATTTTCAAAGGGAATTTATAAATTTATTAATTAGATCAAATCTATCTCTTACTTATGAAAAAGCGTGAAATAAAGAAATTATTTTTGCAACTGATTATGCTTGAAAAGAAATTCCAGAAAATCTTAAATTTGAATCATATAATTCAGAAAATAGATCTAATTTAAAAATTGAAACTAAATTTAATACCAAAACAAAAGCTTATGAAATAAGCAAAGCTTGAGATATCATTGTAGCTAAG
>CAZFLS010000190.1:0-2321 GCA_964518815.1 uncultured Candidatus Peribacteria bacterium | reverse complement strand
CCGCCACGAATCTGTAACTTAATAAGTCCAGCAACTTCTTTTGCCATAATTTAAAATTTGCGTGTTTATTGCGAGAATTTGACAGCTATTCAGGAAGCATTATATTATTATAACCGTCAATATCTTCTGTTAATTTTCCTTTTCTACCTGCATAAAACTGAGCTCAAGAGGTGTTTTTCTGCCAAAAATCTTGACCATCACCTTAAGCTTTTTCTTTTCTTCATTCACTTCTTCAATGATACCTGTAAAGCTGTTGAACGGGCCATCGATAACCTTCACTGATTCTCCGACAAAGAACGGGACGTTTAGTTCTTCATCGCTGGCATTCAGTTCATCCACTTTACCAAGTATCCTGTTTATTTCAGATTTCCTGAGAGGCACGGGGTCTCCGTCCTGTGATCCGAGAAAGCCTATTACATTTGGGACATTTCTAAGCATATGAGGTATCTCGCCTACGAGAACTGCTTCAACAAGAACGTATCCGGGAAAGAAAGTTCTTTCCTTACTTATTTTCTTGCCAGATCTGATCTGGTAAACTTTTTCGGTCGGAATAAGGACCTGTGAGATGAACTCTTCAAGCTTAAGTCGTGTGATCTCGCTATCGATATATTCTTTCACCTTCTTTTCCTTCCCCCCGATTGCCCGAAGCACATACCATTTCTTTACATTCTCATCCATCTGAAGAGATCTTCCTTTTAGTATAGTAAACTGTAAATAAACTGCATTATCCTGCTGAATCCCAGATCCATCAGAGAGACTATAATGGCGAAGATCAGAGCAGCCACCATTACAAGTGCAGCGCTGTTCTGAAGTTCACTCCAGGTAGGCCATGTAACTTTATGTACCAGTTCCGTGTATGATTCCCGAAAATATCCTTTTATATCCATTGTATCTGTATATTAGCACGGGAGGAGAGACTCGAACTCCCGACACCTGGTTTTGGAGACCAGTGCTCTACCAACTGAGCTACACCCGTATCATTGTAAAAACGCAAGGCAATGTTTAAACGTAATGCATTGCGTTTAAACATTATGCCAGAATCTCTGTTACTGCGCCGGCGCCAACGGTTCTTCCGCCTTCACGGATAGCGAACCTGAGACCGACATTAATAGCAACCGGATAAATAAGGTCGACTGTAATAGTGACATTGTCACCCGGCATAACCATTTCAGTACCTTCAGGAAGAGTGATCTCGCCAGTTATATCAAGTGTTCTGATATAGAACTGCGGGCGGTATTTATTATGGAATGGAGTATGACGTCCACCCTCTTCTTTCTTAAGAACGTAAATTTCAGCCTTAAGCTTTGTATGAGGTGTAATAGAGCCCGGTTTAGCAAGAACCATACCTCTTTTTATTTCTTTCTTGTCAACACCGCGAAGAAGAAGACCGACGTTATCGCCAGCTTCACCTCTGTCGAGGATCTTACGGAACATTTCAACACCTGTACATACGGTTTTGCGTTTTTCGACACCGAGACCGATCATTTCGAGTTCGTCGCCTGTTAACACCACTCCGGTTTCAATACGGCCTGTTGCAACTGTACCGCGACCTGTTATTGAGAACACGTCTTCAACCGGCATAAGGAAAGGTTTCTGGTTATCGCGGGGAGGTATAGGAATATATGAATCGACTGCATCCATAAGTTCCATAACTTTGTCTTCCCATTTTGCTTCACCGTGCATGGCACCGAGAGCTGATCCGCGGATAACGGGAGCGTTATCACCGTCGAACTTATAGAAGTTAAGAAGTTCACGTACTTCCATTTCTACCAGGTCGAGAAGTTCAGCATCCTCAACCATGTCCACCTTATTCATAAATACCAGCACTTTCGGAACGTTTACCTGGTGAGCAAGGAGGATATGTTCACGTGTTTGTGGCATAGGTCCGTCAGTAGCTGCAACAACGAGAATAGCGCCGTCCATCTGTGCCGCACCAGTAACCATGTTCTTTATATAGTCAGCATGTCCCGGGCAGTCAACATGTGCATAGTGACGTGTCGCTGTCTGATATTCTACGTGTGATGTGTTGATCGTAATACCCCTTTCTTTTTCTTCGGGAGCATTATCGATTGAATCAAAATCCCTGACTTCAGAGAGACCTTTTTTGTGCAGAACCATTGTTATTGCTGCCGTAAGGGTAGTCTTACCATGATCAATGTGACCGATAGTACCAATATTCACATGAGGTTTCGACCTGTCAAATTTTTCTTTTGCCATAACTCCAAGCTTATTAAATTTATGTTATCTGTTATCAATTAATATTCATTTCCCGTTGAGCCGGAGAGGGGAATTGAACCCCTGACCCCTTCCTTACCAAGGAA
>CAZFLS010000189.1:0-2326 GCA_964518815.1 uncultured Candidatus Peribacteria bacterium | reverse complement strand
GTTTTATAAAAATAAAAAATGTTGGAATTGTAAATATTATTGATAAAAAAAATATAGATATCAAAATAAATGGAGGTAATGAAGAGTGATATATTACTATAAAACAAATAAATAAAAATAATCAAGAAATAGATAAATGAAAGGAGTCATTAAGGAAGCATATAGCAAATTTTGATTTAAATCATATTCATTTATTGTTTTATATTTCAAAAAAAAGAGCAATTTATAATCATAAAGAAAGTGATATAGATAAAGATATAGATTTTTTTATTTATAAAAAAAATAATGATTTAATTACTTTTAATTGATGAATTAACAGTTTAATTACATACATTTTATGATTGATAGATAAAGAATTATTATGAAAAACGGATTAAATAACCTTGATTTTAAGCCAAAAAACATTTTGCTTTTGAGATAAAATAAGTATAATAAAATCACTTATTTATCTCTTAACAAAGCCAAAATGAAAGTAATTTATAGTATAGGTCATTCAACAAGAACGATAGAAGAATTTTTATTTGAAATAAATTCAGTAGAATTTACATATTTAATTGATGTTCGTTCATCTCCCTATTCTCGTTTTGTTCCTCAATATAATAAAAATAGACTTCAAGAATTATTTTGAAGTAAATATATTTTTATGTGAGATACTCTTTGATGAATGGATGAAGAAATATCTTTTGAAAAATTTATGTTTTGAGTTGATAAATTAACAGCTCTTGCAAAAGACTATACAGTAGTCTTTTTTTGTTCGGAAAAAGATTATAAAAAATGTCATAGATTTTACAAGATAACACCAGAGTTAGAAATTAGATGATTTAAGGTTATTCATTTATAGAATCTACAATTTTTTTTAAATTTTCAAAACTGCATTTTATTGGATTAAGTTTTAATAATCAATTTAGTCCAATAGTTTTTTGTTCTCATAGATTTTCATTTAATATATTTGTTTTAATTACATAAAAATCCCATTGTTCTAGTTTTAACGGATTTATAGTTTTAGCATCTTTATATGATAAAATAGCAAAAATATAAATATCACTTTGTCTTTTAAAATCAGTTCAGTTATAATCTTTTGTTGGTTTTACAGTTAAAACAATATTAGAATATTTATCTTGTTCCCAAGATTGAATATAAGCTCAAGATTTAATTTCAATTTTTAGATCATTATAAACTAAATCATATTCGTCCCATTCAATCCTAAAGGTGTTAGCAACTCATAAAGCTTTAGCAATTATAAATTCAGCTAATTTTCATCTCATAGCATTATTTAGTAAATCTGATGTATTCCAACTCCAAAACTCTAATAGTTTAAAATCTAAATCATTGTTATTAAAAGAAAAAAGTTCATCTCAACTTTTTTTAGTGGTTTTTACACTAAATTCATTTTGCATAATAAAAAAGGTAATGAAAATAAAATCATTACCAAAATAAATTGTGTTATAAATTGTTTTAGCAAACAAAAAAGGATAACTTATGTACTCTTTTGTTCGCCAAAACAACATTCTAACCTATATCAAAGACAAAAGGATTAAAACGAGTAACATAAGTTACCCTTTACTACCTTTGATGATAGGTTTTTGTTAGAATTTTTGTTATTTTGGCTTTTTTATATTATTTAAAAATATAAAAAAATCAATCAATTAAATTTTACTAGCTATTTTTTCTTTATTTTAAGCCATTTTTACTTGTATTTAAAACAAAAATTGTTATAATAAGTAGATACTATATTTTAATTATTTACTTATGAAAAGGATTGCTATATATTGAAGGACTTCAACAACCGACAAGCAAGATTTAGATACTCAGTTAATTCCATTAAGAGAATATGCAAAAGCAAGATGATTTTTTATTTATAATGAATATGTTGATAAAGTTTCTTGATGAAAAGAAAGTAGACCCGAATTAGACAAGCTTATGGAAGATGCTCAAAAAAGAAAAATAGATTGAGTTTTAGTTTTTAGATTTGATAGATTTTCTAGAAGTACAAAACATTTGATAAACACATTAGAATTATTTAATAACTTATGAATTGATTTTATTTCATATAACGAAAATATTGATACATCTACTCCAGTTGGTAAAGTTTTATTTACAATGATTTCTGCATTTTCAGAATTTGAAAAATCAATAATACAAGAAAGAGTTAGAGCTTGAATACATAAAGCAAGAGTAAAATGAAAGACTTTATGAAGACCAAAAGTTGATACAGATATTTTAAAGATTGTAAAATTAAAAGAAAGTTGAATGACTTTCAGAGATATAGCAGAAAAAATGAAGCTAAAAAAATCTAATGTTTATAATAAATATAACTCTTATAAGT
>CAZFLS010000188.1:0-2336 GCA_964518815.1 uncultured Candidatus Peribacteria bacterium | reverse complement strand
CTCCCACGTACAGCATGCCAATGACTTCACCGTGGGCGATGATGGGCTCATAGGCAGTGATGTACCAGTCGTGCACCACAAATGACCTTCCGAAATAGATTCTTTGGTTGCGGATCGTGTCGGCCACGCTGGAATCAAGGGGGATATAGGTCCCCACAGCCCTTGTGCCATCCGACTGAAGAACGTTGGTGGCGATCCTTACGAATCCGCTGTCGATTTTCTGGAAAAGGGTCACGGTGGCGTCTGTCAGCAAATGCACGCGGTCGATGAAAGCGTCGTTCTGAAACAACTCCTGGCCACCGAGAGACCACTTCTGAAGCCTGGCCGGATGGATTGCATGGGTAACCTGGTTGGTGACAGGGATCACAAATTCCTCAGGGCTGATCTCCAGGGGTTCACGGTAAAACAACTCATGAGCTACCTTCAGGTCGCGGTGCACCTTGTCCAGTTTCAGTGCGCGTTCGCGTTCGAACATCTTTACGATGGTCTGGACCTCGGTGGAAAGGTTGCGTTCCAGGGAGCGGTACATGTTGCGACGGGTCATCTCTATGGTGATGATGGTGATGACCATCGCCATGAGGACGATGCCTGTCACAATGGGAACATAAAAACGGGTTTTGACCGGGATGCGGCTCAGCAGAGACATCGGATATCAGCTTTGCGGAAGCAAAGCTACGCATAATTCTGTTCAGAATGCTTTCTCAATCAGGTCAACAACCCTCACCGAGTAGCCCCATTCGTTATCGTACCAGGAAAGGATCTTGACCGTCTTGCCCATGACCATGGTGCTCTGTGCATCGAAAATGGAGGAATGGGGGTTATGGATGACGTCGACCGAGACGATCGGATCTTCCGTGTATTCAAGGATACCTTTCATGGGACCTTCGGCCGCTTCCTTGATGGCCATGTTGACCTCATCCCTGGTGGCTTCTACCTTCAGGTTGACGACCAGGTCGACAACCGATCCGGTGGGGGTGGGGACGCGGATGGCCATACCATCCAGTTTGCCTTTCAGTGCGGGCAATACTTTACCTACAGCCCTGGCAGCGCCGGTGGTAGTCGGGATCTGCGAAAGGGCGGCCGAGCGGGCGCGGCGCAGGTCGGAATGAGGCCCGTCGAGAATGACCTGGTCATTGGTATAGGAATGGATCGTGGTCATAAAACCATTCTCAATGCCGAAACGGTCGTTGAGCACCTTGGCGACAGGGGCCAGGCAGTTGGTCGTGCAGGAAGCGTTGGAAATGCACTGATCGGTATCTTTCAGGTCATTGTCGTTCACTCCCAGCACGATCATCCGGTCAATATCGTCTTTAGCCGGAACGGTCAGGATCACTTTCTTTGCACCATTCTTCAGGTGATCACCATATCCTCCCTTTGCGCTCTCTTTGGAACGGAAAACGCCGGTTGATTCAACCACCACATCCGGTGCCGTGGACCAGCGAATGTTCGCCGGGCTTCTTTCAGCCGTCACAGGGACCTTTACACCGTTGATGATCAGGTTTGTATCATCAAAGGAAACCGTTCCGTTGAATTTCCCCTGGGTAGAGTCATATTTTAACAGGTGGGCCAGCACGCTGGTGCTGGTCAGGTCATTGATGCCGATGATCTCGATATTGTCGCGCTCCAGTGCGATCTTCATGACATTTCTTCCGATTCTTCCGAAACCGTTGATGCCAACTTTGATCTTGTTCATAATATTAGTATTTTGATTTACAATTATTTAACATGAAAATTCGACAAGGCTTGTTTGCGGGTGCAAAAATAGGGTTTATTTGGATTCCTGATGCAGTTTACCATAAATTCCAGATCCCGGGTTCTGGGATTTTCTACAAAGTACTCAATGGCTTTGCCCGTTCAACCTGAATTTTGCTTGTACGCTGTTCCTCCAGTGAGATAAAAGGGAAGATCAATTTCGGACCACCAGTGGAGAAACTTATCCTGTAGCCGGTAAAGTTTCCTGTAATCATTTTCGAATGAAGGCATATTTCTTTCGTAAAGAATTCATCCTGAGGCTTTTAACCGTTTCGTCCGTCAACATTTCCTGGATCTGGCCCGGTGTAAATGAAGTGGTCTATGACAACAAATCTAAATGAGTAGTTTTGTCCGAATGTTTAAGGGATTGGATCACGGGATTGGAATTTGGAACTTGGAATTTGTTTGGGACTTGGATCCTGGAATTTGGAATTTTTAAGGACAATGCGTAACTTCCGTAAAAATTTCGACCATAAGATGCTTCGTGCCGTCATCATCGACGATGAAGCCCCGATGCGGCAATCGCTGGAGACGATCCTGAAGACCGCTTGTCCCAGGGTGAAACTGGTTGCACAGGCCGATGG
>CAZFLS010000187.1:0-2345 GCA_964518815.1 uncultured Candidatus Peribacteria bacterium | reverse complement strand
ATATATACTGTTTGAAGTGATTTTCATACAAATGAAAAACCGTTTTTTTGAATACCAATACCAAAATGAATAACTTTAAGAGATTATATAAATTCAGAGGAATTTTTAAAAAAATGAAGAAAATTAGAAGCTATTTATCCAGATAATGAAAATAATTTAAAATCCTTAAAAGATAAATTTAAAAATTTAGTAAAAAATATTTTATTTTTACATAGATGGAATATTGATCCAATTTGCAATGAGATGATAAATATTGGAAATACTAATAATTTATTATTTTCAAATACAGATACAAATCAAGATAGGAATCTTTCTGTAGAACAAGCCCTATTACCTTATAATACAATAAATTCTCTTGATGAATCTTTATTAAAAAAAGATATATCCTATAAAGTAAGAAGAGAGATATATAAAAACACTTGAAAATGGAAAAGGGCCCAAAAATTACAAAAAAGGTATGCTAAATTTGTATAGGAATACCTCTCTAAATTCCTTTGTTAGAAAAAAAATAAAAATTTTTATTCATCCAAAATTTCCAAAAATTGATTATTATGAATTTTTAAAATATGATGAAATTATTAAGATTTGATACGAAGAAGTTAAAAAAATTTCTAATATCTAATTACAAATTTCTAATGAAATAATTAATGATTCAATATTTAAATATTGTTTTACTATAGCTAATTTGAAATTAAAACATTTGAAATTTTATTAGAAATTATAAATTAGTACTTAGTAATTATAGTAATACATTATATCTAAATCTTTAAGTTTATAATCTCAATATCTCTAACATCATCATTATTTTTTATTTGTTTTAATTTAATTATAATATTTGGTTTGTAATATTTTTCTATTAATTCAGGCCATTCTATAAAACAAATATTATTTTTATCATCTAAGATCTCTTCTCACCCTATATTTATAAATTCTTCATAATTTTCTAGTCTATAAAGATCAAAATGATAAATATTTTTTTTAAATTTTTTGTAGTGAATATAGGTAGGACTCTTTACTTTATCTTTTATTTTTAAAATATTATTAATAATAAACTTAATTAAAGTAGTTTTTCAAGATCATAAATCTCAATATAAAAAAATAATATCTCATTTTTTTACTTTTAACTCCAAATTTTCAAAATCAGAAATAGATAGCAACATGGCTTAAATAAGGTTAAAAATAATAAAGTCAATTTTAATAGTATCAGAAAATGTCTATAATATTTGCATTATTATTAAAAATATAGTAATATCAGAGAGTAAATTAATTTTTAACTTTAACAAAAATGGAAAGAATGGAAAATATTAATCAAGAAAATATGAAAATCAAAGATTTTCCAAAAATGCAAAATGATTTTAATGTGTATTTTCTGGTTTCAATAATACTTGCTATTTTAGTTATATTGCTTTCAGCCTATTTTTATATAAGTAATAATAGTCTACAAAAAGAAATTGAAAATGCAAATAATAAAATAACAGAACATAATAAAATAATTAACGAATTAAAAAGCAATAAATGAATAGTTGCTTATGAGATAGTAAAAAAAGCAAGATTGGAAATTAATAAAAATATTGAGACGTCTTATGTACAAAACTATATTTCTGAATTAATGAGTATTTCAAGAAAATATAAAATAAATTTTTCTTGATTTAACTATGCTTCTTATAATATTACTACATCAGCTTTGGCTGAATCTACAAATTGAGAGGATGCTATAAAGAAAATTTCAAATTTTATAAAAGATTATAGAGTTTGAAATAAAACAACATTTTTATTAGATCCTATTCAGTCTATATCTTGAGATGCATCAAAAAGAAGTTTCCAAGTATCTTTTAAAATTGCCGCATCAAATTAATAACATTTTATAATTTAATTAATTTATTATGAACCAAACAAATCAAATAGAATATTCAAAACTTTATGATATAGGTGATAAAAAGAATATTTATGCATCAATACTTATATTGATTTCACTCATTGTTCTATTTTTCTTTACAAAAAATATTTATTTTTCTAAAATTGAAAATGAAGCAAATTTAACAAATTTAAATACCCAATTAGATAGTTTAAAAAAAGAATTAGATTGACTTAATGATATTAAAAATAAATTAAATAGTGATACTCAAGTTCAAAAAGATATTGAAAAATATGCTTGAGATTTCAGAGAAGATAGAATTTTTGATAGTATTTTTAGAAAAATAAACGGAGTTTCTGTATTAAATATTTCTATTGATAAATGAGAAACTCTTACTAATTGATTAAAAATGGCAAATATTTGAATAAATATTGAAGCAGATAGTATAAAGAATTTAAATTTATATTTAGAATATCTAACTTCTGAATTT
>CAZFLS010000186.1:0-2345 GCA_964518815.1 uncultured Candidatus Peribacteria bacterium | reverse complement strand
AAATAGTATTCCTTACGATTTTTAGCCGAAAGGCAAGAAAAAATGCATTTTGATAGAAAGTAAAATAGGGACAGGAGAGAAAGTAAGTAATGGAGAATTAGACGATAAGAAGTTAATTTTACTTAAGTATATATGTCTTATGATATTGCTATTAAAATTATTGAGGAGAAATCTATTCTAATCGATTAGGTTTAATTCTCTAACCTTTCTTTTTTACTAGAATATTTTCTAAATAGTTTAATAAAATGCAGTTAGATGATATTCCTTATTATTTAATCAAAAGAATTAATCTATTTTTAGAAAATAACAAATGATAAATATTACAGATAAATCCGAATTTCTAATCAATGAATTAAATGGAAAAAATATAGTAATTTTTGTCGGCTCAGCTGTTTCTATGTATCCACCAACTTGTCTTTTTTCCGACACTCAATTTGTAGAAGAAATATTTGCTTCTCTCTTCCCCAAAAAGTTTATTGATTCTATTAATTTTAATGAACAGAAAATATTAAAAAAACTTTTTAATAATATCCCTTTTGAGCATTTATTGGAGAGATTTCCAGATAGAGAAAAACTAATACAAGTTCTTAAAAATGCTTATCATATTAATAAGTTTAATCCCCTTCATCAAATATTGGCTTATCTGCTTCATGAAGGTAAAATCAAAGCAATAATAACTACTAACTACGATCTTTGCCTTGATGAAGCTTTAAATAAATGTAATTTTGAATTCTTGCGTATTGTAACAAAAAATGATTTTGAAACAAATAATAGAAACATCAAAAGTAAAAGAACATATTTTAAGATCCACGGAAGTGCAGATGATATAAAAGGCGAAACATTGGTGCTTACTCTTACACAAGAGAGTATTTTACCAAAATGGAAACGTAAAGTTTTATATCAACTCTTGGAGAATAAAGTATTAGTAATTACTGGATATTCCGGAAAAGACTTTGAAATTTGTCCAGAACTTGAGCAGATGCCTTTTGAACAAATTATTTGGAATACAAATAGTGAAAAGCTACCAAGTAAAAATGCGGGACGAATTTTGACGCAAAGAAACGGGACCCAGTTAATTGAAGATATGAAAGAATTACTATGCGGATTGTTTGATCATAAATTATCTCATAATTTATCATATCTCAAACCTAATCCAAGGAAAGATATGTTGGATAAGATTTCATGTGGAATAATAAAAAATGAAACAGAAATTGAAGAATGGCGTGCTTCATTACTCAATAGTACAGGAATTCCTTCATTAGCCTTAAAAGCGAGTAATGAGTTATTAAAATCTATTACCACTAAGAAAAGCGAACAGTTTATTAGCGCATTGAGACAAGAAGCACAAGCTTTATTTCATATCGGAAAATACAAATATTCTGCTATACTTTTTCATAAGGCATTATTAGTTGCAAAAAATTTAAATAATAAATACTTAGAAGCCGACTTACTTCTGGATGAGAGTGAATCATTAAGGTGTTACGGATCATTTTTTCGTTCTATTCATAATATTAAACTTGCTTCAAGAATTAGTAAGGATATAAGAATTAAAAAAGAGAGAGATCGTTTATTGGGGAAAATCTTTTTGAGAAAGGCATTACTGTTGGAACCATTTTATCAAAAATTTATTAGGATTAAACTATCTTTTTTTTCTCAACGTATTAATAAAAAAATGCCTGAATATTTACAAAAAGCTTGCTCTTTAAGCTTGGAATCAGGTAATTGGTTTGATTTTTACCAAACAAAGTTATTAACCGATCGTATAAAAGTTCCTATTAACATTTCTCATATTAATAATTACTATGAACCTCCTCCTTCAAAAGAGGCGTATATGCAATTATGTTATTATATTCCCTTATCTATTAATTTCCGCAATCAGTTAAAACAAAATAAAGGGCTATTGACAAATGATGAAGAGAAAAGTGTTAATTACTTTCTCGAGACTAATAAAAGTGTAAAAAATGTACCTGAAATCTGGAAGACAGTATGGATATGTATTAAACGAGACAGAAGGTGGTTAAGAAATACAGAAGCCTTGAGGGATTTCTTTTGGAGTTTTTTTTCTTGTCAATATACAATAAAAATGAGGATTTTTAAACTTATCTTTACTTGATTCAATATTGAAAATCTAATATTATCCCATTAGAGATGAATAAAATATCACAAAGAATTTTAATATTAATCATTTTTTCTTTCTCAGTTCTATTATCTCAAGTTCATGAGACCATACCTACAACGCACTGGATTTATGAATCTATTGAAAAATTAAAGGTATATGGATTTTTCAGAACACTGGATCAGGGATGTCAGCCATACACTCGTTTTCAGGTAGCAAAGGTTTTGTT
>CAZFLS010000185.1:0-2355 GCA_964518815.1 uncultured Candidatus Peribacteria bacterium | reverse complement strand
CAGATAAAGATAAAATACAAACAGATAAAGATAAAATACAAACAGATAAAGATAATGAAAAAAATGAAAAAAAATAAGAAAAACTCTTAACGATATTTCTTGTAAAATAAAAGATGTTTGACTTATAAATGAATTTAAAGAGGAATTAGATATTCTTAATAACACTGATCCAAAATCAGAAAAATTTCAGGCTACATTAAAGAAATTTCTTGAAAAACTAAAAGATAAGGCAAAAAATGCTCCAAATAAAGAGATTTATCAAGATGTTTTGAAATTTTCTGCCGTAAAATTGTATGATAGATGATTAATTGATGGAAAAGATTATGCTGAGATATTGGCGATTTTACCAAAAGAACAGGAAATTAAATGATTTAGTGCAGATACAAAAAGATTTTTAGAAGATTGAAAATTTCAAAAAGTTACCTGAACTGATTCATTTATAAAAGTTTGAGAAAAAACATATGAAACTATCACTTTTGAGAAAGATTGAACAGCAAAAGAAAGCTTGTCATCAAAAAACTCTTCTTATACTGAAAAACTGGATCAAAATTTTACAATTCCTCCAGATTTAGATAGAATTAATTGAAACATTGAAGATACAAAAAGTAAAATAACAAAGATAAAAGAATATCTTAGTAAAATTGATCGCCTTAAATTAAAGTCTGATAAAACAAAAGAAGAAGAACAAATTTTAACTTATGAATCTTCCTTAAAAGAAAAACAAAATGAATTAGAAAAAAGATATGATAGTTTGATAGTATTAAAACAAGATGCAGAAGAAAAAAGAAAAAAATATGTAGAAGATAAATTAAATATTGAAAAGCAGAAAGAGATAGCAAAAAATAAAATAGAAATTCTTGATAAACTAAAGCTTACTTCTGTTTTTTCTCAAGAAAATTTAGATAGAATAATAAATAACAAGGGTTTACAAGAGGTTTTGTTTACAAAAATTTGATTTAAACCTGATTTTAACAAAGATCACAAAGAACAAACAGAGCTATGCCTAAAAAAATTAATAACAAAACTTTTGTGAAAAGACAATATGAATGATGTGTTTATAAAAGATACTTATGAATATAAAATTAATTCTCCTGCAGAAACAATAAGAAATAATTTTTCAAAAGATCCAAATAAAATATTAAATAACTGAGAGTTAAAAATATCATGAATTAAAGAAAGATTGAGTACAAAAGAGGTTTAATTTTATCACTTTTAAATAAATTTTCGCCAGGAATTTCAACAAAAAAACAACCCGTTATCGGGTTGTTTTTTTGGTATCTTTTTTAGTGTTTAATTTTTTATCCTCTTTGTATTATTTAAAAAATCCCTTCTGTGTTCTAACAATACATTTTTTGTTTTCCGCCTGATGTTTCTATTAAAAGCATAAGAGGTGGTACAAACTGTACCCCCCTCCTTCATTAATTAATTTATCTATAATTGTAAAGAAAAGGAGCCAAAAAAACTTGATTTTAAAAATTAATTCAATACAATATTAATTGATAATTAATAATTTCTTAATATTTTATTAATTGATAATTAGTATTATGAATAAAGAGATCATTAAAAGTATTGTTTTATCACAAAAAGAAGCAATAAAATTTGATGAAAAAATATTTATTTTGAGAGATAAAATAAATATTTTAGATGATTATTTAAATAATAATTTTATTATTATTATTTCTTGAATTAGAAGATCAGGTAAATCAATGCTTTTACAATTTATTAAAGAGAAAAAGCTAAGATCAGATTATTATATTAATTTTGATGATAACAGGCTTGTAAATTTTTTATTGGATGATTTTGAAAAATTATATGAATCTTTTTTAGAACTTTTTGGAGAACAAAATGTGTTTTATTTTGATGAGATACAGCTTATTGAATGATGGGAAAAATTTGTAAGGAGACTACATAATGAGTGAAAAAAAGTATTTATTACAGGCAGCAATTCTACTATGTTATCTCGTGAATTAGGAACACATCTTACATGAAGGAATATTCAGATAGAGCTTTATCCTTTTTCTTTTCAGGAATTTTTAAAATATAAAAATTTTACATTTTCAAAAAATGATATTTATTTACCTCAAAACAAAGCTAAAATTAAAAATTATTTGGATGAATATATTAATTTATGATGATTTCCTGAATTTCTACTTATTTCAAATAAAGAATTTTTTAAGAATTTATATGACAATATTCTTTTTAAAGATGTAATTACTAGATATAATCTTAGAGATGAAAGAATATTAAAAGAACTTTTGTATTTTGTGAATTCAAATATATCAAACGAAGTTAGTTTTAATAAATTAAAAAATATTTTTGGCTTATCAAACGCTAATACTATAAAAGAATATATAC
>CAZFLS010000184.1:0-2356 GCA_964518815.1 uncultured Candidatus Peribacteria bacterium | reverse complement strand
GTGTCGACGAACTTCTGTTTGCCCGTGAAGAAGGGGTGGCATTTGGAGCAGATGTCGAGCTTGATTTCTTTTTGTGTGGAGCCTACGACGAACTCGTGGCCGCACGCGCAACGGACCTTTGCTTCGTAATATTCCGGGTGAATTCCTGCTTTCACAATCGATCCCGCCTTTTACTGTTTCTTTACAGCCTTTTATTTAACACACAAGCAAAATATGATAGCAGTAATATCAAAAAAATTCAATCCCCGCGAAATAAATCTTAGGTGGAAACGTACTGGAGCGCGGCGAGGAACTGGTCGTTGGTTTTCATGGTTGTGAGCCTGTCGATGACGAGTTCTGTGGCCTGCTGCTCGTCGAGTGCGTTTATTATGCGGCGCAGTTTCCAGATTTTTTCGAGTTCTTCCTTTGTATAAAGGAGTTCTTCGTGTCTGGTGCCGGATTTGACGATGTCGATGGCGGGGAAGATACGCTTGTCGGCGAGGGCGCGGCTGAGCTGAAGTTCCATGTTGCCGGTGCCTTTGAACTCTTCGAAGATGACTTCGTCGAGGCGGCTGCCGGTCTCGATGAGGGCGGTGGCGACGACGGTGAGGGAGCCGCCGCCTTCGAGCTTGCGCGCGGCGCCGAAGAAGCGTTTCGGTTTGTGGAGAGCGTTCGGGTCGAGGCCGCCCGAGAGTGTGCGGCCGCTCGGTGGAACGCAGAGGTTGTAAGCGCGGGCGAGGCGTGTGATGCTGTCGAGCAGTATGATGACGTCCTTATCGTTTTCGACAAGGCGTTTGGCGCGTTCAAGGACGAGTTCCGCGACGGCGACGTGGTTCTCCGGCTTTTCGTCGAATGTTGAGCTGATGACTTCGCCTTTGACGGACCTGCGGAAATCGGTGACTTCCTCGGGTCGTTCGTCGATGAGTAGCGCGAGGAGGATGATGTCGGGATGGTTGGTGGTGATGCTGTTCGCGATTTTCTTTAGGAGAATGGTTTTGCCGGCTTTCGGCGGAGCGACGATGAGGGCGCGCTGGCCGCGGCCGATGGGCGCGATGAGGTCGATTACGCGCGTTGATATGTCGTTCGGATCGCATTCCATTTTGAGGCGCTGGGTCGGGTATACCGGGACGAGATTCTCAAAGAACTTGCGTGTCCTGAGGTCTTCGGGCTTGACGCCGTTGATGGCTTCGACTCTGAGGAGCGAGAAATAGCGCTCGTTTTCCTTGGGCGGCCTTACCTGACCGGCAACGATGTCGCCGGGCCTGAGGCCGAACCGTTTCGATTGTGAAATGGAGACGTAAATGTCTTCCGGGCTACCGACGAATCCCGCCCGGCGCAGGAAACCGAATCCGTCCTGTGCGGCGTCGTAGATGCCTTCGCTGTATATCAGCCCGTTCTCCTTGTTCTTGATCTCCATTATCTGTTTGATCAAGTCGGCCTTTTTGAATTTCTGCGGGCTTTTAATCCCGACTTCGCTCGCGATCTTGTGCAGATCGGTTACTGTTTTTGCTTCCAGTTCCGCCAGTTCCATGATTCCTCCCTGTGAAATCAAAAGGTGTTGATATTGGCTTTTCAATATCTGATTATGAATTCAAAAGTAAACATGATTGTCTGCGAAAGGGCGAAAAGTCAGATGTTCTTTTCTGCTATCATGAATTTTGAGCGCTTGCGCGGTTACAAGGCCTTCTGCCGGTCGGTGTGGACTTTGTCTAAACTTCTGAACGGATTTAACAGGCCCATTTTGTCTTGGCGTTGTCCGGGAAATCCCACGAAGGAACAAACGACAATTAATACAACCAGCATTGTTATGATAATTACTCGAAAAAAAACTGTCAACAATGTCCGGAAAAAAGTTTTACTTCACTCCAGCGCGTAAATGTCGTGGAGGTTTCTGTACTTTTGGTTGAAGTCCAAGCCGTATCCTACGACGAAGTCGTCGTTGATGACGAAGCCGTTGTAGTCGACGGGGACGTCGACGACGCGCCTGTACGGTCTGTCGAGGAGCGTACAGACTTTGAGGCTGGCGATGTTGCGGGTGCGCAGGTTGTTGAGCAGGTAGTTGAGGGTGAGGCCGGAGTCGATGATGTCCTCGATTACGAGCACGTGTTTGCTTTCGACGGGGACGTCGAGGTCTTTGATGATCCTGACGACGCCGGAGGATTTCGTGGCGGCGCCGTAGCTCGAGATGGCCATCAGGTCGTAAGCGACGGGGACTTTGATGTGTCTGACGATGTCGGAAAGGAACATGAGTGCGCCCTTGAGGACGCCGACGCAGAAGAGTTCTTTTCCTTCGTAGTCTTTGGAAATCTCGCGTCCGAGGCGGCGGACGGTTTTCTGAATTTCCTTCTCGGTAAGTATCAGACGGAGAGTGCGGTCA
>CAZFLS010000183.1:0-2383 GCA_964518815.1 uncultured Candidatus Peribacteria bacterium | reverse complement strand
AGATTATTGAGAATTAAGTAAAAAATCTACACTACAAACAATTAATCTAGTAAACAATATTTTAAATAATTTAAATGAAGTAAGTAAATAATTTATTTATTTCAATTCTAGATTTATATTATCTACATTTCTAGAAAAAACCTTTTTCCAATTTTCCAAACTCACAAAATGTCTTTCTTGAGATTTTTTAAAATAGCCAGAGGGGTTATTTATAAAAAAACCTTTTATTTTTCAGTTTTTAATACGAAAACCTACAACTAATACTAGATGTCATTTTTTTGGATTAGGTAGTATTTGTTCTTCTCTAATAAAATGGTGTACAGAAGCTATGATATATTTATTTTCCATTAAAAGACTAGCTAAATAATTTTCTTTTACTCATAATTTATATTGTCATTTTAATCAATATTTTTTTATGAATAAAAGGAATTCTTTATGGAAAAGTCAGTCTAAATTTACTTTTGTATTTGAATTGCCGTTTGTTTTATATACTCAGTATTTTTCTGCTTCTTTTGCTAATTCTACAAGTTTATAATTTTTTTCTTTATATATAGATTTTAAGATCATCTTAAAGCAAGTTATTCAACAAATTTGCCAACTATACATTTCGTATTCTTCTTTACTTATAGCTCAACCTTCTTTCCAAAGTTTATCTTCTTTTGTATCAATTTCTCCTTTTACAATTCTATCAACCAAATTTTTTGATTCCCATTGAGTAAAACTTGGAATTTCTTTTTTCAAAAAATAGTCTCCATTAGATAATTTTTTTACTTTTTGTTTATAAAAAAAATCTAGTAATGTACCTTTAATATTATGAAAAGAAGTTATTAAATAATGAAGCATTTTAAAATAATTGTTATTTAATTGAAGAATTTACTGTTTGGAATCTAATAATATTGTCCTAATATCAGTTAATAAACTCTTATTTTTTTCAGATAAATTTGGTTTTTGAAGTAAAATATCTATTTTGCTTGTTATTTTTCATATTTTTTCAGAGGAAAAATTGGCAATTTTTTTGTTTATATAATCTTTTGAAAATCTGTAATTATTTTAATTTTTAATTATTAATTTCAATAGAAGAAATATAAGAAATAATGGTCTTTTTATATTAAAATATAAAAAGACGACTTTTAATCAATCCATCTTCTTATAATAAATTTCTTTTTTCATTCTGGTACTTGATCATCATAATTGTTAACTCATATTCTTTTTAATAAAACCTCATCAAGAACTTCTTTTAAATTTCTTATTCTAACTCATCATTGAAATCAATCTTTTTCGGTGTCATAATCTAATCTGCTTTCTATAGTGTATTTTTTATTTAAAACAATAATTATGTGCCCGCTCCATGCAATTATATCTAAAGGTTTTAATAAATCTAAAATATCTTCCGCTCTCTTCTTCCCTGTTATTTCTAATCAAGTCCCATACTTCACTATATCACTAGAATTTCTTGGAGTATATCAATTTGTGGCCTCATATAAAAGTCCTGTACAATCAACTCATTTTAACATCCATTGATTTTTAATTTCTTCATTTATTTCTCAACTTGGTGGATAATATTTTAATAACTCTGGAATTCAATAATTATAATTTCATCACCAAGTATAAATACTTCAAGAAGCAGTTAATAATTTTTTAATTATATTCGTTTTTGAAGGAAGAATCTTTTCTCTTTCTACAGGTTTTTTTGTAGTAAGTTTTACAAATCTATAATCTATATAATATCATTTTTCTGTCGAATAAGGATAATCTTTTGTTTCAACTTTTAAAATTATACCACTTCAAGAAGTTTTATAAGCATCTGAAACTTTAAACACAGTTCAACTTAAAGCTATAAATTCTAGCTCATCAATTTCTCAATAATCGTCAAACTTTAAATTTACTCATCAGGTTCATCAAAAAACTCATTGAAAATCTGGACTATAAAGTACAGGAGTTGGACCTTTTGCTATAGCATAAATATCTATTTTTGGCTTAGCAAAAATACTATCAATTCAAATCAAAAAAAATATAGTAATAAATAATAAAAAATATTTTCTCATAAAAATTAAATTAGATTAAAAAATAATAAATTAGAAGTTTTTATAGCTTTTGATTTTAACTTATACTAGATAACTTGATAACTTTGTACAGACAAGGTATTACCTTATCTGTAACTTTATACTTTGTACTATTAATTTTACCTTGCACTAGATAACTTGGCACTTTGTACTTTGCACTAAATATTATTTCATAGTTTTTGTAAGAATTCTTGATGTTTCAGCTCGAGTGATACCATCATTTGGTCTAAACATTAATTTTCAATTGATAGTTTGACCTCAAACTATTCATAATTCTTTTGCTTTTGCTATATAAGGAATCATCCATTCTACACTTACAT
>CAZFLS010000182.1:0-2385 GCA_964518815.1 uncultured Candidatus Peribacteria bacterium | reverse complement strand
AGTTAGTAGTGCTACAATAAGAAATGATATGTTGTCACTTGAAAAAATGTGACTTATATTTAAACCTTATGATTTTGCATGAAGATTTCCAACTACTAGGTGAATTCGTGTTTTCGTAGATTATTTGATGGAACAAATGCCACAAGTTTTTTTAGAAGCAGAAAATGATTTAAAAGAAAGAGAAGAAAAAAATAAAATAGATGATATATTATATTTTTTAGTTTCAAAATTAACTAAAAGTACATGAGAAATTACTTTTGCTTGCGTGCCATCAGAAGGAAAGAGTTATTATCTAGGAATTTCTAATTTTATACAAAAAAATATACCTTTGATTTGAGACGAAGTATATAACGTAATAAAGGTTTTAGAAAATAAATACAATTTTATTGATTTACTTACAGATCTTGATATTAAGAAAAAAGTAACAGTGTTTATTTGAGAAGAAAATATTATTCCTGATTTAGAAAGCTTTACAATGATTGTAAAAAAAATTGATGTAAAATGAAAGGATTGATATCTTGGGATTTTAGGCTCACTTAAAATGGATTATGCCTTTAATATTGCAGCACTGAGAAATGTTTTATAAAGAATACAAAGTTAAGATTAGTACAAAGTTATCAAGTTATCTAGTACAAGGTATAAATAAATTTTATATATTTCTATTTTTTTGAAATTCAAAAGATTTTTATTTTCTTGCTTTCACTTTTTTGGTTCTTCTGTAAAACTGAATTGCAAGTCATGAAATAAGTGCAAGTCATAGAATAAACGGAAGTATTATTTTGTATGAAAAATTGTTTCATAAACTTTCCTGTGCTGATAACTTTAAATTATCTGCTAGAGTGGAATTTTCTGTTGAAGCTGGTTCTGGAACAGAAACAGTAGTAGGTATTTCTTTTACTGGAGTTTCTGTAGAAGTGGAATTTGATTCAGTGGCAGGAATAATAGAAGTTTCTTTAGGTACTGATACTTCTTGATTTGTTGGAATAATAGAAGAAGTTTCTGTGATTGTATTTTCTGTATTTACAGATTTCTCTTGTGATGATGGTATTACTGAAGTAGAAGTTTCTTCTGCACTTACTTTCTGATTTGATCAAGAATTTTCTATTGGATTTGTTATTCAAGATGAAGTGATAGCTTCTGTGTTTAGCTGAGAAATATTTTCCTTTGGAATTTCTGATACAACTGGTTTCTTTTTTGGAGTATAGTAAATTTTCTTTGGTTGTGGAGTTTGTATTTGAACTTCTTCTGTTATTTCTACAATTTCTAAAAAATCTTTTTTTTCTTCATTTGGACTAAATAAAGATATAAATCCTGTACCAGTAAATTCATATGGAATATTAAAATTTTGTTGAGGTTGAATTATAGTGTTTTCTGGAATTATAAATTTTTGAGAATCTTTTATTATTTCCCAGTAACTAACATCAATTTCTTTTGAATCAACATTTGTTAATTTTAAATTTTTTGTAATTCAATCTTCAAAAGTTGCTCAGGTTCATAAAATAATAGTATTAGGAAAATTTAAGATATAGTCATTTTGTTTAATTTTTGATTCTGTGTTTGTATCTATAAAACTAAAATAAATCAAAGGTGTAGATGATTTTATTAGAATTGATCAAGAATATGCGTACAAATCGTTTGGTGTGCCATTAGGATCAAAGCTAAACATAGTTTTTGCAGATAGATCGGTAGGAATAAGCTCAATTTTTATTACCTTATCATAAGTTCAAGAAGGTAAAGAAGCATTAACATCAAGAGTATTAGCGTACAAAACACCATTTGTTAAAATACAAAATAAACTTAAAATAAAAATTATTAATTTATTTTTACTCATAAAGAATTAGAAATTAAAAAATTAGTTGTAGATTAGGTAGTATTTTATAGTATTAATTTTTAAAATCAAACAAAAAGAATTCTTTTTTATGGTAAAATAAAATAATTAATAAATGGTATTATAAAAGTAATATTTTGTAGTTTAATATAAATATTTAGAAAATTTCTAATTACAAATTTCTAATTTCTAAGAATTAAAACTATTTATTTGTTGATTTTCTGAAGAAAATATATAAATAGAAAAACTATATTAAATACCAAATTTTCAGATAAGGAGTGAAGAATTAATTGAATTGAAAAATTGAAATTGTTAATTATTTAGTTATTAAATTTATCGTAAAATAAAAAAAGAGTTTTGAATAGCAAGAAACTAACATTTCAAAACTCTTTGTAAGCTTAATTATTATAAAAAATGGTGGACTTAAAAACAGCAGTAAGTATAATTTGTATACGTGTGGAAAGGAAAAGATTTTCAATGAAATAAAAAACTCTGATTCAATTTAGAGTTGATATTGTCTTCTATTTTATTTATTATTTCATCATAATGAATTTATC
>CAZFLS010000181.1:0-2397 GCA_964518815.1 uncultured Candidatus Peribacteria bacterium | reverse complement strand
GTATTAATGAAGATATAGAAAAAATAAAATCTATTCTTGCTTGATTTATGAGTTTTGTTTTGCCACGAATTGACTATAATATAATCCAAAAGATTGATTCAGATAAATATTTTTATTTACATCCAAATAAATCTTGAAGTTTTTCCTTAAAAGAGAATGAAAAACCTATTATTACATTTTGATTTATTAATCCAATTGTAGCTTCTAATTTTGAATTAGAAAATGTGATTATTTTTGAAATAGATTATGAATTGTTATTTTCTTTATTTTTAGAGAAATCATGAAATAATTTTAAAGAAATTTCAAAATTTCCATGAATTAATAGAGAGTTAAATTTTGTATTTGATGATAAAATTTCTGTAAATAATGTATTGAGTAAAATAAGGGATAATGATAGTTTTATTCGTGATATTAAAGTTATAGATATTTACAAAGATGCTACAAAGCTTTGAGAAAATAAAAAATCTGTAACATTTTCAATTTTCATACAAGATTATGAAAAAACTATTACTGATGAAATAGCTTTGCAAATACAAAATGAAATAATTAAATCTTTAGAAAAGGATAATATTTTACTTAGAGCAATTTAAAATAAAAAAAATTAATTATTTATTTGAAAAATATTAATAAATTAAATATAATATCCATCTATTAAAATACATTATCTTTTTATTAGATACTAGATTTATAAATTTTTCTCATACATTATAAAATAAAATATTTTATACCCATAAAATAAAATGTTAAAAGAAAATATACCACAAGAAATCAAATATGATTACTCTAAAATAGACAAAATTGTTGAGGATATTATAAATAGTGTTTGCTCTTATATGTGAAATATTTCTAAACAAAAAATCAGAGCAGAAATAACAAAAGCCTATTTATTTGCAAAAAAAGCTCATGAATGACAATTTAGAAAATCTGGAGATCCTTATATTATTCATCCTGTAGAAGCTACTCGTGAACTTATAACACTTAAACCAGACTTAATTTCAATTCAATCTTGTCTTTTACATGATGTTCCAGAAGATACACAAGTTCCCTTGGAGGAAATAGAAAAATATTTTTGAAAAGAAATTGCTCTTATTACTGCTTGAATGGAAAAATTATCAAAATTAAAATACGCTTGAGAAGAAAGAGATCTTGGAAGTTTAAGAAAAATGTTTATTGCAATCAGTGAAGATATTAGGGTTGTTTTTGTAAAACTTGCCGATCGTATGCATAATATGAAAACTTTAGATTTTCATTCAGAAATCGAAAAAAGAAAAAAAATCGCATCTGAAACTTTAAATATTTATGCTCCTATTGCTGATAGGTTAGGTTTATTTAATTTTAAGGAAACACTAGAAACTTTATCTTTTAAATATCTATATCCGGAAGAATATAACAAAATCCAAAACGAATTAGATACATTAAAAGAGGAACAAAAAATTTTTGCAGAAAAAATAAAAGATGAAGTAAAAGAAGTTATTATAAATCAAACTCCAATAATTGATATTTTCTATAGAATAAAATCTCCTTATAGCATATATAAAAAAATGCAAAGAAAATGATTTGAAAAAGTTAGAGATTTACATGATTTATTTGCATTAAGAATAATAACAGACAATATTACTCATTGTTATGAAATATTATGAGAAATCCATAGTAAATGGGTACCAGTTCCAAAAAGATTTAAAGATTATATTGCTTTACCAAAAGAAAATTGATACCAAAGTTTACATACTACAATAATGTGAATTTTAAATAAACTCAGAACTCAACCAACAGAAATTCAAATCCGTACCAAAGATATGCATACAATGGCAGAGATTTGAGTAGCAGCTCATTTTGAATATTCTGAAACTTGAAAATCCAATATATCAAAAGATATTTATTGGGCATCTGAAATAAAAAATATTGCTGATTCGTTTAAGGAAAAATGAGATGCTGAATTTATTTCTAGAATAAAAACTGATTTTTTTGGAGACAGGGTTTTTGTACTTTCTCCAAATTGACAGGTATTTAATTTACCAAAATGATCTACACCTGTAGATTTTGCTTATGCAATACATTCTGATTTATGAAATCATATCACTATTTCAAAGGTAAATTGAAAAGTTGTTTCACTTGATTATGAATTAAACAATTGAGATAGGGTAGAGATAATAAAAGATAAAAATAGATATCCTCTTGTTACTTGGCTTTCTTTTGTTAAAACAACTAGAGCAAAAGAAGTTATTAAAAGTTATATAAATAAATCAAATAGGTGAGAACTTGTTGAAAAATGAAAATTTATTCTTAATTCTTATTTACAAAAAAATTTTTGAATAACTTTAGATAAAGATGTTAGTATTTTAAAAAATGTAGATTGAAAAATTCTTGATACCAAATGAAAGGAAGATTTATTAGTAC
>CAZFLS010000180.1:0-2401 GCA_964518815.1 uncultured Candidatus Peribacteria bacterium | reverse complement strand
ATTTTAAATTTAATGAAAAAAAAGGATTTAGAAAATATTTTAAAAAAAGCGATAAATAAATTGCAAGATATACTTAATTGAATTCCTTCACCATCTTGAATTATGGATGTAATAATTTGAAATGAAGCATGAGGAACAATTATTCACGAAGCTGTGGGGCATTGACTTGAAGCAGATTTACAAAATTCAAGTGCATATAAATGAAAATTATGACAAAAAGTAGCAGCAAATAACGTAAGTATAATGGAAAATCCTACAATAAAAAATATAAGATGATTTTATAATTATGATCACGAATGAATTAAATCGAAAAAAACTTATTTAATAAAAAACTGAATTCTTGTTTCATATTTACATAATAATACAACAGCAAAATTATTTAATACAAAATCTACTGGGCATGCTAGAAGAGAATCTTTTAGATTTCAAACTCTTGTAAGAATGTGATGTACATATCTTGCTCCTTGAAAGGATAAAAAAAATGATTTAATCAAAAAAGTTAAAAATGGTATTTATGTTTCAGAAATGTGATGATGACAAGTTAATACTGCAACTTGAGATTTTGTTTTTAGTATAGGTTATTGAAAATTGATAAAAAATGGAAAATTAGGTAGTGTGATAAGATGATGAAATCTTTCAGGTTCTTGACCAGAAATGCTGAAAAATATTTCTTGAATCTGTGATGATCTGAATCATATTGATTGAGGAACTTGTGGTAAATGACAACAAATGCCAGTGAGTGATGCTACACCCACAATTATGGTAAAATTAAAAGTAATAGGGAAGGAGTAATATAAAATATATAACTAAAATATTTTAATAAAGCTTAGAATTAATGACTAATTTCTAATTTTTAATTTCTAATAAAATTTCTAATGTTAAAATTAGATTCAGTAAAAAATATTATTTAGAAAATAATATAATATTAATAATTACGTTTTTTTTAAACTAAATTTAAACATATTATTTAATATTGTACGTGCAAATTTGCTAATTTTATTTTTTAATTTTACATATTATGAATAAATACAAATACATATGAATAGCAACTCTAGCATGAGTTTTAGTATTAAGTTCACTTGCTTTTGCGAATGATATTGATACATCTACAACTGATGTAAATAAAAATTCAAATTTTTGAGGTTTTGGTCAAAACAAAAAATGACCTAAAGTTTGAAATTGACAAAATTTTAGAAGTGGTATTTTTGATAAATATCTAAAAACAGATTTAACAGATACAGAAAAAACTGCTTTAAAAGATATTATTAAAGCACATGATGATGCTGTAAAATCTATTTTGGAAAGTAATAAAAGTAGCAGTTGAAGTTTATCTGGTACATGAGTACAAAATCAAATAAAAACTTTACGTGATGAATTTATTACAAAATTACTTCCTTACATAGCTACAGATAAACAAGAATCCTTCAAAACTGAAATGGCAGAATTTCCACAAAATCCTTGAAAATGAGATAAAAATTTCTGAAAAAATATGAATGGTAGAGAATCTGATAACTTTAAACCAAACATTTCTCAATCAATGCTGCCTTTTAACATAAATAAAACACTTGAAGCTAAATTGGCTACTTTCGATTCAAATGATAAGAAAATTACCTGGTTAACCTCTATTAATACAAAAATTGATACATTATTAAGTAAGATTACTTCTCAAAAAAATAAAAATTTACTTAATGCATTAAAAGATTTGATTAATGAAAAAATTGATACTTTGAATTGAAATACAGTTGATAAAACAATAATTGAGGATCTTTTAAAGTAATAATGTTTTGTATAGAATAAAAAAATCAAGCAATGAACATTGCTTGATTTTTTTAATACAAATTTAAGGAAACGCGGAATAACTTCGATCTTTGCGTTCAAAGCTTGCGTTTCCTCACTCATCGTAGATACAACTACGCCTCGCTTCGGTACGCGCTTTTCACACAAATATCTTTGTTCTTCCGCATTTCTATAAAAACAGTGCCAAAATGAATTATTCCGTTATTTTTTAAATATTTTAGTTACAGAATTTTTTAATCCAATCATCAAATATTTTTACTTTGTCTTTTCCAAAAATTAATAACTCATCTTTAATTTTATCAAGACTCTTTTCTTTATATAAAAATTCTTCATTTTTTGAGAAAAATTTATCAGCAAAACAAATAATTTGTTCTTCTATTGATATTGGAATCATCTCCCTTTTAGGTATTGGTAATTTTTGTTTTTCGATATTTTTAATTGAAATTCCTACACCTATATGTCTTTCACATACTAATGCATGTTTTAGAAATTTTTCTTTTTCTAAAATTTCTCTACCTAAATATCAATGACAAATATATAATTTTTGTCCAAAACAATCAATTTTCGGAGCATTAGTTAAAAAAATTCCAATATCATGTAGCAT
>CAZFLS010000179.1:0-2477 GCA_964518815.1 uncultured Candidatus Peribacteria bacterium | reverse complement strand
GTTAAAAATCTTGTAGTATCTAATTCTATGAAAACACCCCTTTTTTTGCTATCTAATCTATTTCTATATACTATCAAAATAAAATATATATATAAATAATTTTAAATATTTCGGAACATCATAAAATATTTTTGTTTTTTATATAAAAATATATTAAATAAACCAAAAACAAATTATTTCTTTTTTTTGGAAGTTGATATAATTTATAAAACATAAGGCTTGTTTTTGTAATATCTTTATCTTTTAAAGAATACATTTTATTCAAATTTTGCTTAATATTATCCAAATATATTATGTATTTTTCCTTATTTTTATCAAATAATATGTCATGGTCTATTTTTAAGAAAGTTTTTAGTTGTTTGCTAAAATCTTCAAAAACATCGATGTTTTCATCAATGATTGCATTAAGGAGAAGAATAAGCTTATTTTCTCTTATAACTGAGTGTATAAGTCTATTAATTTGGAAACTTATCATAGTTTGTAAATAATAATGTTTTAATTTTACCACAATAGTACAAATATTGCAAAAATTGAAGTCTTCAGATAAAAATGAGGACTTTTCTCTTATTTTCAGAAATTCATATTAAATTTTATTAACTAATTTGATATTTGAAAAATTTTTATATAATAAAAAAGTTCATAAAGTTGAGAGCATGAATTTAAGTTTATTTTAAAAATTAAACTTGTACCATTGTTTTTTAATCTTTTAATTTTTCATGAAAATTCCTTTAAATTGGATATCTCTTTATGTAGATATTTCAAAAATTTTAAATAAAATATGAGCTAAAGATTTGGCCCATATTTATTCTACTCATACCGCAGAAATAGATGCTATAGAATATTTTTGACAAGAAGATAAAGTTTTAATTTGAAAAGTTATAGAAACTTCGCCTCATCCAAATTCAGATCATTTGAATATTGTACAAGTTGATTTATGATCGCTTTGAAAAAAACAAATTGTTTGTGGGGCACCAAATGTAGTAAATAGCAAATTTGTTCCTGTAGCTACTCAATGAGCAATTCTTGGGGAAAATTTTGAAATAAAACAAGCAAATCTTAGATGAGTAGAAAGTAATGGTATGGTTTGTAGTGAAGATGAATTAGGTTTTCAAGAAGAAAGAGCTTCTTGAATTATGCAATTAGAAAATTATTTTGATGAAAAAATTTTAGAACAAAATATTTGAAAACCATTTTTTGATTTAGAAATAGAAATTCCATGATTAAACTGAAAAATTTATAAATCTAAGATAAAAGATACTATTTTTGAAATTGATAATAAGTTTATTACAAATAGGCCAGATTTATTTAGTATTTTATGAAATGCAAGAGAATTTAGCACAATTTTTGATTTAGAATTTTTTCCATATGAATCTAAAATTGATTTCTCTAAATTTCCTAAATTAAATATTAAAATAGAATCGGATAAAGTATTAGCATATCATCTCTTGAAAATTGATAATGTTTTTGTAAAAAATTCTCCTTTTTGATTAGCCCTTACTTTAAAAAAATCTTGAATTAACCCAAAATTTGATTTAGTAGATATTACAAATTATATAATGACTGAGCTTGGTCAACCAATGCATGCTTTTGATGCTGATAAAATAGATTGAGATATATGTGTCAGATTCGCGCAAGATGGAGAAAAAATTATAGCTTTAGATTGATTAGAATATGAATTAAAAATATCTGATCTAGTAATTGCTGATGATAAAAAAGTTTTAGCTATTGCCGGTATTATGTGATGAGCGGAATCTGGTATTAGTGAAAATACAAAAAATATTTATCTTGAATCAGCTTGCTTTGATCCAACATCTATACGTCTTACATCACAAAGACTCTGACTTCGCAGTGATTCTTCTACAAGATATGAAAAATCTTTAGATCCTTTACTTACAGAAACTGCAATAAATAGATTTAATGATATTCTTGATTTTTTAGGCAAAGATCAAAAAATAATAAGTTGATATTGTAAATATATTGATAATAAACAAATTAATAATATTTCTGTAGAAGTTAGTTTGGATTTTATAAATGCTAAACTTTGAGTAAATGTTTCAGAAAGTGAAATTGAAAGAATTTTAAATAAACTTTGATTTAATGTTACAAATCAAGATAAAAATCTTATTATTAATATACCATCTTGGAGAGCAACCAAAGATATTTCTATCAAAGAAGATATTGTTGAAGAAATCGGAAGAATTTATTCTTATGATAAAGTACCTGAAACTCCTTTAAGCTGAGATTTTAGTATTACATGAAAAAATAAAAATATTGAATTAAAAAATAAAATTAATTGCTATTTTTCATCAAATCATTTTTTTGAAGTGTATAATTATTCTTTCTCTTCTTCTAATTTAGATGAAAAAATATGAATAAAAACTTCTGAGAATGCCATAAAAATAATAAATGCTTTTAATCAAGAGTACAATCTAATGAGACGAAGTTTAATTCCAAATTTACTTTCTAATATTATTAAT
>CAZFLS010000178.1:0-2505 GCA_964518815.1 uncultured Candidatus Peribacteria bacterium | reverse complement strand
TTTATAATGCTTAATAAGTTTTTTAAATTTTAACAATCTTCTGGTCTAGAGCCTTCTTTTATTAAAACGTAAGTAAAACCAGTAATTCTATTATTATAAATAATATAATCTATATTTAATAGTAATGTTATTTTGTATATATTATCTGAGGCTCAATATAAAGTACAGTCTTTAAATTTATCAATATATTTTAATGCTTCAAACTTGTTTAATATTTCTTTGTCATTTATAAAATTATTTTCGTTTAATGAATCAAATTTATCAGATAAATTTCAATATTTTACTTGCCAACTTCTATTTAATTTAATCCATTCATGTTCAAGTCTTTTAATATTTGTTTTTGGTAAAAATCTTAAAAACAATCAAATAAAATTTTCTTTAATACTATCTTTTATAGTATTTATTTTTGAAAATCTAGATTTATTTGCAAATATCATTTCAATATTATCAATATTTTCATCTATTTTTTTATATCCTTTAAATGGTTTTTAAATTTGAATTTATTATAGTAAAAATAATACTAAAAATCAAGGTTTAATTTTTTTTGACTTTTAATTTCTTTTTTATAAAATACGCTAAAATTCTTTACTGTAACAAAAAATTTTGCGGATGTAGCTCAATTGGCTAGAGCGCCACCTTGCCATGGTGGAGGTTGCGAGTTCGAGACTCGTCATCCGCTCCATAATTTTTTTATACTTTAAATTTGTACATTTTTGTACATTTTTTTATTTGACTTTCTTCCCCTTTTTCTATAATTAACATTAGTTAAATTTATAATCCTATTATGAAAATACCTGACAAATATTATAGAAAAAATTTAACTAATTAATAAAGTGTTGTAAATAAAATTATATAACTTGAGTGGGATTATCCTAACATATTAGAATCCCAAGACTCATATTTTAATTGAGTCTTTTTTAATCCTTTTAAACGTAAAATGACTTTAAAAATAGCGATAAGCTGACCCGCTTGATCCTGAAAAACAACTGTTATAAAAGAAATTGTTAAATTAACATGATTTCATACTGCCGATGTTGGTCAGATTTTTAGAGAAAGAGCAGTAAAAAAATGAATGATAATATCTGATTATGATAAATTTGTGGAAGACAACCCACAAGAAGATGTTGATATGGATAATAATTTTAAAAAATTAGTTGAAAATTGTACAAAAGATATAATTTTAAGTTGGAGAGTTGGTTTTTATTTTGTACCAGAAATAATTTCAATTTGGCTTGATGTAGACCCGAGACAGTGAGCTAAAAGAATATTTAATGATAATAGATGACATCAAGAAAAAAAATATAATTCTTTAGAAGAAGTTATTAAGACTAATAAAGAAAGGATGGAAAAACTTGAAAAAAGATTAGAAATACTTTATGGTATAAACTTTATGAATAAAAACAATTATACAAAAATTATAGATACAACAGGAAAAAATTTTGAAGAGGTGGTAAGCGAAGTTATAAATTATATAGAAGAATTAAAGAAGATATAAACTTTTTTTATAAATTTCCCTTCAGATTCTTTTTAGAAATATTTAGAAAAGCGGCTGGCTTATCGCCAACACCTACCATAATCCATTTTATTATCTCTTTTTTTTCGATGTTTGTATATTTTTCATCAGTTGAAATTTGCTTTAAAAATCTTAATTTTAATAAAATATCTTTTTTTTCTTCTAATTTTTGTACTAAAGTCTTTATATAAAGAGAGAAATTTTTTTCGTCTTTTGAACAATCAAAATCTTTTAAATTACCTAATTTTTGTTCTAAAGTCTTTATATAAAGAGAGAGATTTCTCTCATCTTTTAAATAATCAAAATCTTTTAAATTACCTAACTTTTTTAATTCTGATTCAATTTCTTCAGAATAAACTTCTTTTAAGAATTTATTAAAATCACGAATATACCAAAATATTTTCTCATCCTCTTTACGCGTTACTATATTACCAATATTTAATTCTCTCATTAACATAAGCTTTTTTTTATATAAATATTCACCATATTCTTTGTTAGTAAATCAAAGTGATTTCATTTCAGATTCTCATGAACTTATATCATGTCATAATCATATTTTAGCATTTTTATGAATTTCTAAAAAACTTGTATCGAGAGAATGTGCTAAAAAAGTTCAAATATCTCAATTATATCAATTAAAATGTAAAACAAATTCTCCTGATAGTATTTTCTCAAGAATGTCCTGTTTTATATTACTTTTAATACTTAATTCTTCTATACTAATTCACTTTTCTTTCATTAATCGATCTATTTCTTTACTGAAATATTGTTTCACTTTTGTATCTTTTTCCCATAAATCAGAACAAATAGTTAAAGTCATTTTTTTATGTTTTTCTTGAGCATCTTTTATTTTTAAAGGTGCTTTTTCTTTATTAATATCATCAGGAAATAACTCTTTCAAAATAATTGCTGCTCCTTCTATTTTTTCTCAAAATTTAGAACTAAGTGGATTTGTTCATCATGTTATTCAACTTATTGAGGATATATTGGGC
>CAZFLS010000177.1:0-2557 GCA_964518815.1 uncultured Candidatus Peribacteria bacterium | reverse complement strand
CTTTTTAAGTTTTCTACCAATATAAGCATTAAGTCATGATTTTGCTAGTGCATTTTTTGCTCTAGAAAATACATTTTTATTCATCATACGAAAACCTTTTGTTTTCGCGATAAGATTTCTGTGTCTTTTGTGTGTCATTAGACCTCGTTTTACTCTTGGCATAATTTAGAAATTAGAAATTAGAAATTTAATATAAATTGTTTTTTTATTCCTCAGTTAGGAGGAATCTGACAATCAACTTGTTAATTTAAATTATTTAGATCCTTTTGGAAAAGCAAATTTAAGAGATCTTTGATTAGCTGAAGATATTTCTCTGCCATATTTATCTCTTCATTTAGCTTTTTTTGTTTTATCAGAAAGAAGATGACCTTTACAAGATTTTTTCATAATATACTTTCATGTTCAAGTAATTTTAAATCTCTTTTTTGCGGATGAATTAGTTTTTTGTTTCATAATATTTTATTTAATTATAAAGTATAGCAGCAATGCAAGATATGCATGCGACAAAATATTTATTATTTTAATTCAAAACTTTAATTTGTTATTTTTTAGGGTGTAATATTACGTTAAATGAATCCCCTATTTTAACAATTCTGTTTTCTGGTTTATAATATTCTTCCAAGGAAGATACAAAACTTTCCATTTTACTTAAAGCTATAGCTTCATATTGTCTTTCTCTTCATCTTAAAAAAAGTATTACTTTAAGAGAATGTCATTCCTTAGAAAACTTTATTGCTTGATTTTTTTTCACTTCCATATCATGTTCTTCAATCTTGTAAGTAAGTTTTACTGTTTTCAAGGTTTTTTTAGAAACAACCCTACTTTTAGAAATATTTTTTTGTTGCTTAAATAAAAATTTTCAATAATCCATCATTTTTGTAAGCACAACTCAATCTTGAAATCACACCTCTACAAGATCCATTCAAGCTTCTTCTGCTAATAAAATAGCTTCATCCTTTAACATGACTCACATCTTTTCTCAATCCGCATTTATCACGCTTACTTTACTTGCTCTTATTTCTTGATTAATTCTTTTATCCTTCTGCATAAATTATGACTTTTTTAAAGATACAGATTTTAAAAGTTTCGCATATTTAGATTTTCTATGCGCTCAATTATTGTCATGAATAATATTCTTTTTTACTAATTTATCAATACAAGAATAAACTTTAGACAAAAGAGTTTTTGCTTCATCTAATTTTGGAGAAGAACTTTCCAAAGCATTTTCTAAGCTTTTAGTAGCTTCTTTATACAAAGCAGTAAAATGCTTATTTCTAGATCTTTTTTTAAGATTTTGTTTCAAATCTTTAATCGCAGATTTTATAAGTGGCATCTAAAAATTATTATTAATAAACTTACAAAAAATGCTATAACTAGCATTTAAAGTACGGGCATTTTATAGAAAAAGGAGATTATGTCAAATAAAAAAGGTCATTTTTTTTCTACTCTACACATTAACCTAGAATTTTAAGCATAATAGAGACAAGGCATTGCCTTGTCTGTACAGAGTTAAAAGTCAAAAGTTAAAAGTTAAAAGTCAAAAGTCAAAAATAATATGTCATTCTCGCGAATGCGGGGATCTACCTTGTATTTTATTTTTAAAAGTCAAAAATTACAGACGCACTGCAGTGCGTCTGTACAAAATCAAAAGTTAAAAAAACAAAAACTAAAAATTACTACTTATTATTATCTAATTTTCTTTGGACATATAAAATTTTCTTTTGGTTTCATCGAATTTTTCTATAGCGTATCTTAGCATTGTTCTAGGCATTTTCTTATAATAAATTTTTAAAAAATCTTCTTCTGCTTTTAGATTTCTATTACCTATTTCTCTGAGCATCCATCAAGTAGCTTTTTGGATAAGATTATGTCTATCAAGAAGTAAAATTTTTGAAATTTCAAAAGTATCATCATATTCTCAATTTTTCAAAAATGTAAAAGTCGCCATAATAGAAATTCTTCTCTCCCACAAATTATCCGATTTTGCTAATTTATAAAGAATTTTTCTATTTTTAGTGAGTAAATACTCTCCTATAATTTTAGGTGCAGAAAGATCTACCAAATCCCAATTATTGATTTGCTTTGCATTTTTTATATAAAAATCAAAAATTGCTTTTTTATTTTCTGAAAATAATTTGAATTTTTCAACAAGAATAAATAAACATATCAATCTTTCCTCATGAATTTCACTTTTTATTAATTCTTGTAAATCATCCAAATCCAAATCAATATACTTTTTCGCTATTTTTCTTTGTTTTGGTACCACAATACCCAAAAAAATATCTCCCTCTCAATATTGTCATTTTCAAGTCTTAAAAAATCTTTGAAGGATTATAGCCTTTTCTCTATCAGCCTGATTTTTAATTTCTTTTCTTAGCTCTTTTAACATAATATTTTATAAATACTTTAACAGTAAAATATCCAATTCCTTTTCTTTTAAATATTCCCTTTTTTGTTCATTTTTTATTTTTTTCTTACAAAACAGTCTATTAAATAGTTCTTAAAAATCAACAAGAAAAAAATTTTGATTTCTTATTAAAATATGTATAATTAAACC
>CAZFLS010000176.1:0-2559 GCA_964518815.1 uncultured Candidatus Peribacteria bacterium | reverse complement strand
AAGTACTATTAATGGCGGATTTAATGAGGGACGTTTACAAGAAATATGTTAAAGGGAAAGAAAAATGGTGGATTGCTGGAGGAATAACTTCAATGTATTTGGCAAATCCAGAAAAATTTCATGACGCTACTGGTAATGCAACAGAATGGTTTTCTCAAGTTGTAGCAGATGGAGCAATTAAAACAATCACAATTGTTTCAGAAAGTGCAACAAAAGGTGTTTGGAATTCCATTGAAAATAATTTTGAACATATAAAAAATTCACCTTTTGCTATTGCAGGAATTATTGGAGTTATCATAATTTTATTTTCTCCCTTAAGGAATTTATTTTTTAAAGTACTAAAATATTTTGTCAAAAATTTTATTATTGGAAACAGCAGAAAAAATAATAAAAAACCTAAAGAAGAAAATAGTGAAGATCAAATTTATAATCAAGAAAAAAGATTTAATGATTTTAGTTGAAATTAAGGAGTGGATATTATGAGAAGGAAGGACGAAGTTATATCGAATATTAACAAAGAAATATCAAAACCAATTGGTATTTTTGGTGCGAGGGGTTCTGGTAAGACTATCTATCTCTCAATGCTTTTTGGAACTGGTGGGGACAATGAATTGTCTGTTAATTTAAAATATGATGATAAAAATAATGAGAAATATTATGATACTAAAGAATACTTAAAATCAAACTATAACAAGCTTTTGAATCAGAATTTACCTGATGCAACTATAGATGGTAATGATTTTAGTATCAAGATTGAATTCAATTATAAAAAAAGAAATGAGAAATTGTATACATATGAGTATGCAGGAGAATTAGTTGAGACAGCAGAAAAAATGGATTCTACCCAAAGAAAACATCATCATAATCTGCTTGATTTTTTTTCTAATTGCAGTGGAATAATAGTTTTTTTAGAACCTTCTGAAGAAAAGAATCGTATTCTCAATTTAGATATGAATATCGAAAAATTACTATCTTTCCTTAAAAGTAAGAATATAGATATTCCAATAGGTATTGCAATTACTAAATGGGATAAAGTCAAAAGCAAAATATCCTATGATATTGAATTAGAAAAAAATGAACTACTAAAATTTATAAATGAAAGAAGTCTTTACAAAAACATTTATAATAGAATATCTAATTCAATGTCAACTTATGAAGTTTTTCCGATTTCTTCTTATGGACATCATGAAGAAAGTGGTCTTCCCCCAAAAGAGTTAAAACCATTTAATCTTTATGAACCTATAAAATGGTTGGCAGATAATAAAGAATACAAAATAAAGGAACTCATTAAAAAAGAAATAACAACCGATTTAAATCTTAATAATAAAAAAGAATTGGTAAATATGTTTCTGAAAAGGTATATAAACAGTAAATATGAAAATGAATTGATAGAAGTTATTAAAAACGAAAAGAAAAAGAACAAAAACAAAAATATTCTTCTTGTAATATCATTAGTTATAGTAGTTTTAGGTCTTGTATTCTTTGTGGTTATACAAGAAAAAGTGAAAATAAAAAGTGAATTTTGTGAAATATTATTAAATGAAGATAAGTTAAAAAAAAATGAAAATTTAAAGAAGTTTGAAAAAAAATATGGTGAAAATATTAGTTTTAAGGAAATCTTAGAAAATGAAAAGAACAATCTTGAAAATGAAATAAATGAAATGATGAAAAATGAATACAAAAAAATTTTGGATGAAAACAACTTAAATGTAAAACGAGAACTAATAATTTCATTCATAGAGAAATATGGTAAAAATAATCAATATGCAAATGAATTAAGTTCTATTAAGACTAAAGTTGAATATCTTTTGAGTTTTGATAGAGAATATTTGAAGTTAAATGAAAAAATCCTTGATAACAGTATCATGTATTATGAAAAGTATGTAGAAATGAAAATTTTCCTTAAAAAATATGAAAATGAAACGGGAACAATAATACTTGATAAATATAGTGATATAAAAATCAGAATAAATGAAATTCTTGAAAAAGCGGATGATGAAAAATATGAAAATGTGAAATCATTTATTTTTAATTATCAAGGTAGATTTGACAAAATAAAAGAAGAGATACATGAATATTTAAATATTAATGCATTTGTACAACACAGAGAAGAAATGTTAAGGATTCTTGATGAAGAAGAAAAAAAAGAAGAAATAAAATATTTAACTGCAATTAAGGATGCAATACGTAAATATAATGAGGATAAAACGTATATCAATTGTAAGTATATAAGTAGTTGTTGTGAGAACTACTTGAGTATTGAAGTCCCTAAAAATTATAAGTATCAAGTTGAGAAGATTCTAGAAAGGGTTAAAGACTTAATTCAAAATAAGCAGACTATCTCTCTTCAATTAAAATTGAATGGTGATTTTGGTTTATGGTCTAAAAAAATGAATATAATAATTACAAATGGAGATAAAACAGAAACTATGAAAGGAAACATTCGGAAAGAAAATAATTTTGGTAGGTATGAACCTCAAATAAATTTTGACTCAATATTAAAGTTTGAATTTATGTACAAGGAAAAACAAAATATTGGTATTGTTGAAATAAAAGGTG
>CAZFLS010000175.1:0-2566 GCA_964518815.1 uncultured Candidatus Peribacteria bacterium | reverse complement strand
GAACTGTAGTATCTTGACTCCCTTCTTTATGTACTTGATGAAATCCAGTTACTTCCCAAAGTTGTACTTATGTACCACCTACATGTACCTCATTTACATATAGCGACTGGTGAGTTTGTCAATCAAATAATACTCAATCAAGAACTGTAGTATCTTGACTCCCTTCTTTATGTACTTGATGAAATCCAGTTACTTCTCAAAGTTGTACTTATATATCACTACCAACATATCCTTGATGTACTAGTCCAGATATAACTCTATCAAATTGACAAGTTTGGGCAGGCTGTAATATATGAGCTATCACTTCAGAAAATTTTTGAAATTATTACAAATACTATAAGCTTGATTGGGTTGTATCTTGGAATAATCAGAATAATGTACTTAATGCGTGTCCTAATTGATGGAGAGTTCCTTCAATACAGGATATTAAAAACATCTGACCCCTTAATGGTACTGATTTACATTCTATTTTAAAATTACCTTTTGCAGGTTTTTATAATAGAGATGGTAGTGGTCCAAATAATAGCAATAGTTTAGGGTTCTATTGGCTAAGTAATTTGTATGGTGATTATTCTGGTTATTCTTTTGTAATCTCAAAAGGTTATTCTAATTATTCTTTTGAATGAGATGACTTTCTTCATTATTATCAGATCCGTTGTCTTAAGAATTAATCCTATTTATGATAAAACAGCATTTTTAAGAACCTTTTTATTCATATTTTTAACTATTATTTAGTAAAGCTTCAGATCATAAAATTTTTAAAATTTAAAAAAATTACACTTCAATTTAGGTTATATTATCAAATTAATTTTTTTATTTTTTTGACTTTTTCTACATCGTTATTATAATTTGTGCATATTTTTCTATCTTAATTTAGAATTATGTATGATTTTAATTTTCAAGAAATTCTCAGTCTTTTGGATAGTTATAGAGAGCTAGACCCTTTTTATAAAAATGCTTCTTGAGAAAAAACAATAGAATGGCTTTTAAATGATATACAAAAATTAAAAGAAGTTATAAATTTAAAAAATGAAACAGAAGTAAAAGAAAAACTTTGAAATGTAGTATGGAGTACACTTGTTGTTCTTAGTAAATTTGAGGATACAAATAAAATAAATGTAAACGATATTTTTTTACATTCTTATAAAAAAATTGTAAAAAGAAAGCCATTTTTAATAGATTGAAAAGAGGTTACAGAAGATGAAGCAAGAGAATTATGGATAAAAAATCAATAAATATAAGAGAATATTCTCTCAAAATATAGATTTTTAATTCCAAAGCTCCGTTTTATCTATTATCGTAAGATATATTACTTTTTTAGTACTAGCTTTTGCACAAAATTTAATATTTTTGAGGAAATCTAGAATTTTGATTTTAATTATTCAGTATTTCCAAGAATACAAAAATAATTTTTTTATTTTTTTATTTAAAATTTTTAATGAAAAATTTTAAAAAAGAATATTTTTCGGATGTAAAATCTGATATAAAAAAAGAAGGTGATTTAGTATTTAAGACAAAAAAAATAACCGATTTGGTCATTGATATTTGTTGAGTTACTGATAATAATTTTAATAAAAAAGAATTAAATTTATATTCTAAAGTTTATAATAATGCACTAAATAAAGTTTTGTCTGTTAAAGAACAAGTTAGAAGATTAATTATTTTTTCATTGTTTGAAGAAAATGCAATTTACTTTAATCCAGAAAAGTGATTTTTTTGACCCTGATGGGAACAAATAAAAGAAAAACCGGAATGAAAATATTTACAAAGATGGCATGAAATTCAAAAACAAGAACTTGCTAAATTTATGGGTATAATGAAAGAAAAAAAAATAGAAGAATATAAAGAATTTTGAAATTGAATTTTAACTTGAGTAATATGATGAATTTTAATATGAAAATTAGCTGATAGTCTTTGATTACAAAAAAATTCTATAGCAGAAGGTGTTACGAGATTTGTTGCCTGAAATAGTGATACTTTATGATGAATATGACAAAGGATAGTAAGTAGATTAAAAAATAAGAATAAATGATCACAAGATAAAATTATTGATAATTTTGCTATTTGATGAGCAAGGGGAATGACAATGTGACCAATAATTCATATTTTAACTCAAGAATTAGCAAAAAATCCATCTTGAGTATCCGGTGTTTTTTATGCTTCCGCTTATTCTAATGCTGATAATATGATTTGATGACTAAATGTTTTACGTGATTATATTAAGCAATTTTGAGTTGAGAAATGAATAAAAAAATTCTTAAATGATCCTTTTCAAGTAACTAATGCAACAGTAATTTTATGAGCGCTTTTTCTCAATATTATTTTTAGAAATATAGTTAATGATCCAATCACCAGCCAAACTCTTGCTGCAATAGAATGAAATTTATTAAATGTAGATTCTTTAATTTCAGTTTGAGTTGTAAGATTATATGAAAAAAAATATATAAAAGATTTTGAAAAAAGTATATCTTGTGAAGAAATGTTAAATAGACTTAAAATAGAGAACTTTGAATTTAATGAATGCCCTGAAAATTAGTGTAAATAATCTAATTATTCACTATTATAC
>CAZFLS010000174.1:0-2574 GCA_964518815.1 uncultured Candidatus Peribacteria bacterium | reverse complement strand
CATAGTAATTTAATAGTAGCACAATATAGCGTTTTTTAGGCGATGAATGGTTACTTTACTCTGTTAAAATAGGTAAATCTAAAAATAATAAAATGAATTTTTTAACTGCAAAAAATATTCTTGAGGCATATAAAAATGCTCGAAAATCAAGAAAAAATAAATATGAAGTGTATCTTTTTGATCAAAATAGAGAAGAAAGATTGTTTAAAATGCTTGATGAATTAAAAAAGAAAAAGTATGTCCATTCTGAATATAAAAAACTTATTTTGAATGACAGTAAAAAAAGGTATATATCATCTCCTATATTTCAAGATCATATTTTACATCATCTTGTGTATAATTGCATTTATACTACTCTTGATAATAAGATGGTATTTTCATCTTTTGCTTGTAGGAAAGGATATTGATTGCATAAATGAGTATTGTATCTACAAAAAATTATACAAAAAAAGCAATCTGAGATAAAGGAGTATAAGCAATACTATATTAGTAAAGATAATCAAATATATTATCTCAAAATAGATTTCTCAAAGTATTTTTTCAGCATAAATCATACTTACTTAAAAGAGAAAATAAGAAAATATATTTTTGATGAAGATTTACTTTACGTGATTGATTTGATAATAGATAGTTATATAACAGATAAATTGTATGACAATATATTAAAGAAACATGAATTTTATATTTGAGAATCAAATAAAGGTCTGCCAATATGATGAATTCTTTCTCAACTGTTTGCTAATTTCTATCTCAATGATTTTGATCAATATTTAAAACATAAACTGAAAGTGTTATTTGTAAGATATATGGATGATGTAATTATAATTGGTACAAAAAATGAAATAAAAAAACAAAAACAAAATATGTTTGATTTTTTACTAAAAGAAAAACTTATTTTACATCCAAACAAAATTAGTTTTCATCCTATTTTAAATGGAGTAAAATTTACAGGATATGTCATAAAAAATAATCAAATTTATGCTTGAAAAAGGATTAAATCATCTTTTCAAAAATTTATGGATAAAACAGAGAATCTTGATTTTCAAAAATTAAATTTAAGACTAGAAGATAGAAAAAGTATAATAAGCAAATATTTTTCTCGAACTTGATGCTTTAATATAACCAATTTTTGAAATAATTATTTAAAACAAAGGGGAATTATCGATTTCATTCGCGGTGCTAATTGGAACAATACTTCTAATGCTGGAGTATTTACTCTCAACTTGAATTGAAATGCGGGTAATACGAATAACAATGTGGGTTTCCGTTGTGCCAAGTAATCTTTTTTGTTAGTCTCCAATAATGACTTAGTTATTTTGGACAATCAAAAGATGAATATTAAGATTACAGATAATTCTCCCGTATAAGTTTTATATAAAATAAACTTATCAAAGTATGTTGATAAAGAGGTTTTCTAAATTATTTAGATTATCTCTTTTTTTAAGGGTACCGGTACCTTTGATATTGGCTTTTATATGAGATAATTCAAGGTACCGGTACTTTAATTTATTTACTGATTATACAATTATGTCAAAAATACTTACATTTTATGAGACCATAAAAAATTGAAAACATTCTAAGCAATTGAAATTTATAAAAAAGGGGAGTTTTTTTATACTCCTCAATGAGGAAGCATTTTACTTTGCAAAAATATATTCTTTTAAAATTACCAAATTTAACAAAAATAATATAAAGATATGATTTCCATGTTTTGCAAAAGATAAATGGACAGAAAAACTAAAAAAGATAGATATTGGTTTTACTTTCTTTGATAATGAAGGGAAAATATTATATGAAAATATATGAAAAAATTATATCGAAGTAGATTTATCAGATTATTTACTTACATATGACAGAATACTTACTTTAGATAAATTTGAGATTGAAGAAAAGGAGCAAAAAAACTTTCTTTTAAAGCAAAAAATGGAGAATATTTACAAAAAGGTTATTATTTCAATTATGCAATTTCCAAAAAAAGAAAGATTTTATTTAAGAGAAAAGCTGGAAAGATGATTACTTGATATTTTAGAAGATGTCTATATTTTTGCATATGAACAAGAAAAAAGAAAAATAAAATCAAAAGAAATATTCAGTAAACTTCTGATTTTAAGAGATTTTTTTCGTCTTGCTTATAATATCTCAAATTATATGAAAGACATAGTTTATCTGGATTTATCTAATGACTTGATAGAAGTTTTAAAAATTACAAAGACACTTATAAAAAAGCATGAGGATAAATAAAATAATAATGGAGAATGTATAAACAAAGACCCGAATAGAGATAAGTATTAGTGATTCCTCTGGCTAGCAAGCAGAGGAATAATGAGACGAGGTTTTTGTGATTTATAAAATATTTTTTAGATAATAAAAAATGAGGCATAACCCAAAAATCTGGGGGATGTATAAAAATTTTTAAATAAACCTGAATATGTGTCATTTGCAAAACCAGAAAATCCTTTTTTATCATTTCATAACATAATCTAGAGTATCTCTTTCCAGTCTGTCATCCTTGCATAGTTGAGAGTTTCTCTCTAATCTGTCATCCTTGCGAAGCGAGGATCCCTCTACTTTCGA
>CAZFLS010000173.1:0-2655 GCA_964518815.1 uncultured Candidatus Peribacteria bacterium | reverse complement strand
AGAAGAGGTATTTACAAAAGCACTTCTTTCAATCGATAGTTATAAAGACAGGGGTATTCCTTATTCAAATTATCTGATAAAAATAGCAACAAATCTCGTTAATAATTTTATAAAAAAGAATAGTAAATTTATTCTAAAAGATGATATTGAAATTGAATATAAAGAGGATTTGTTAGATATCGAAGAGAAAAAGTTTTTTTATATTCAAAAAGCACTTTTAAAATTACCACTAAATTATCAAAATATTCTTACATTAAAAATATTTGAAAAGAAAAAAATTAAAGAGATAGGTGAAATCTTAAATTTAAATGAAAATACAGTTAAAACAATTTTAAGAAGAGGGACTGAAAAACTAAAAAAAGAGCTCGAAAAAGATGAAACTTTTTTAAAAGATTTTAGTTTATAAATATGATGGAAAAATTTGATGAATTTTTAGAAGATATAAAAAAACCAGAAATTGAAGATGAAGAGTTCAAAAAAGAACTCAAAGATAAACTATTCGTTCTTTATGAAAAAAGAAAAGCATTAAAGAAAAGAAAAGTTTTATTAAGAAGTTTATCATATTCATTTGTTATTTTGTTGATAATTATTCCTACTTTATTTATTTTAAATAAATTATCTGTACAGTCTCCTTCTGATGAAAATGAATATTTAGTAAGAAATTACCGAAGTCAATATGAGGAGAAAATATTAAAGATATTAGAAAATGATATGTTATTAGAAGAAAAAGTAGAGAATGATGAATTAGTAAAAATTTATAAAAGTGGTATCAAAGTATATGAAAAAGATGGTAATTTTGAAAAAATAATTTCAGGAGAACAAAATTTAGAAGAACATAACATAAATTCAAAAGATTTAGTAGATTTAATAAATAAAGAAAATACAAAATCATTAACAATCAATTCAAATAATATTTATAAAGTTTTAGAAATTTTTAAGAATGATAAAAGATTTAATTTTGTTAATAAAGATACAATAAAAAATTTAATTAATATTGATGAAAGTTTAATATTGGTTTCAGTTAGCGAAAACAATAATTATTGGATATTTTTAATTGATTCAGAAACAAACAAAATAATTTATTTTGAATACCCATTATAAAAATAATTCTCAAATATTTGAAACTTTTTTTCTCTATTTTTGTTTATATCATTAGGAGGTGAAACTATGAAAAAAGTTTTAACACTTTTTTTGGTTTCAGTATTAATATTAGTGGTTTCCCTTATGGGAATAAGTTTTGCTAAGACTGATGTAAATGAAGTAACAGATGTTACATCAGAAAATTCAATAACTGTATCTGGTCAGGGAATTGTTTATGCAAAACCAGATGTTGGATATGTAAATGTTGGAGTTGAAATTCAAAGGTTAACAGCAAAAGAGGCTTCTGAAGAGAATGCAAAAATTATGAATCAAATAGTTTCAGCATTATTGAAATTAGGTGTTAAAGAAGATGATTTAACTACATTAGATTATTCAATCCAACCTGTCTATAACTATCCAGAAAAAGAAGCACCAGTTTTAGTTGGTTATATGGTGAGAAACAATTTAAGTATTAAAATAACAAAAAAACTCGCAAATGGTGATCTCGATACAGGATTTTTGAGCGAAGTTCTTGATGCTGCTACTTCAAATGGTGCAAATGTAATTTCAGGATTAAGCTTTGATATTTCAAATAAAGATGAGTTAAAACTTGAAGCAATTAAACTTGCAATGGAAGATGCTAAGAAAAAAGCAGAGGTTGCATTAGAGGTAGTTGATGAAAAAATAAAAGGAGTTGCAGAAATTAATATTTCAGATGTTTATTACCCAGTTTATAGAGATGTAAAAAATATTACATCAGAAATGCAAACTCCAATTTTTACAGGAACAGAATCAGTCCAAGTTACAGTTAATGTAAAATTTATCTTTTAGATAATTAAATCCAGTTAAAAATTTATAAGTTTTTACAGGGAGGCTTTTAAAGTCTCCCTTAATTTTTTTATTGCATTTTTTAATATCTTCTTATCATTTTTGTAAGTTACATATTTCGATGCTTCATCAAAATAAAACCATCCATATCCTAAAAAAGTTTTTTCGATATTGACAGATACATCATCAACTATAAAAAGGTAATAATAAACAGTTTTTTCAAATTGTTCATCGTTTGTTATATATTTATAATTTGTATTACCAATTTCAATACCTTTATCATTCACTGTAATTCTTGTTTCTTCAAAGATTTCTCTTATTGCAGTTTGAATTAAACTTTCCCCATCTTTGATCTTACCTTTTGGGAAAACCCAACTTTTTTCTCTTTTTAAAAGAAGAACTTTATCTTGATTAACAATTACTCCACCAGCAGAAATTAATTTTTTCATAATACAATTCTATTTTATTATTACCAAATTTACAAATTTTAAAACAAATATTAATATTTTCTTATAGAACCAATTTAAAAAAAATTTATAGTAAAATTTAGGGAACAAATTTAATAAAAATTAAAACTTTTTTAAAAAAAATAAATTATTTAGTTTAATAAGTTTAATTTTTTGTAGTTATTGAATATTCAACAGGATTTTAATTTAACACTTTTATTGCAACTTTTATACAATTTTATTATTTATTAATACTTTTAAATTGTTAAAATTTTAATTAAAATTTATAATTACTCTACAT
>CAZFLS010000172.1:0-2658 GCA_964518815.1 uncultured Candidatus Peribacteria bacterium | reverse complement strand
ATTCATAAGGAGATATAAATCAAATTTCTATTTTCGAAAAACTATCAACTCATTTTGCCCAAATTCTTTGTTTTGAATTTATACTTAGTCTTATTAAATTTAATACAAATGGTAAAAATGTCATTTCACTGTTTTTGAATATAGCAACAACTACAGCCACTAAAAGAATAAATCAAGCGGGAAATGCAGCTGTTTCTCCTCAAAAATTTTGTTCCATAGATTTAAATACAGAATAAGCAATTCAACCTCAAATCATAATTATTGTGAGTTGACGAAGACTCAGACCTAAAATAATTGGATCTTCATTTTCTATTTGTACAGGTATTTTATACTGCATACTATAAATTATTAATAAGATGAATTAAATTTCGTTAGTATATTATAATACATTTTTACTAATTTCACAATAAAAAGCTTATTTTTCTTTTGACTTTTTTTGTTTTCATCTTATAAATGACAAGTATAAATGTAGACATAAACATTTTTATTTTATTACTAATTTTATGTATATGAAGTTTAATTTTAATTTTATAAAAAATAAGAAATTTTTTTATTCATGAGCCATCATTATAACCATAATAAGTATATTAGCTACTATTTTTTTGCCTCTTAATTTATGAATTGACATGACTTGATGAATTCAAATTGAATATAGTTATACCAATGATATAAATTTGGATTGAATTAATCAATTAATTGATAAAGTAAAAAAGGATATAAAATACCAAGATAAGGAGTTTATAAATACAACCACATCATATAAAATTTTATGAGAAAAAAAATTTATAGTAGAAGCATGACTTAATAAAATTGATGATGTAGATTTAAATAAACTTGATGTATTGAAAACACAATTTAAAAATGAATTAACAAAATGATTATCTTCAATTTCATCTTCAAAAATAACTTTAACTAAATATGTAAATATTTGAGAATCATTTGGTAGCTATATAAGAAATACAGCTTATATAACATTGTTTTTGGCAATTATTTTTATATCACTTTATATAATGTGGGCATTTAGATGAGCTATAGAATGATTTTCTAGTTATCCATTTGCTTTTGTTACAGGTATTTCTTTATTTCATGATGTAATTGCCGCATTATGATTTTATGTAATTACTTCATATTTTTTTCCAGAGTTTAAAGTAGATACATTTTTTGTTACAGCTATGCTTACAGTTTTGGGTTATTCTATAAGTGATACAATAGTAGTAATGGATAGAATAAGATCAAATTTAGGAACAAAAATTGCAAGGAAAATTGATTTTGGTACACTTGTGAATAATGCAATAAATGAGGTATTTACAAGATCAATATATACTTCGTTAACTGTTCTTATAGTTTTAATTACAATGTTTATTTTTGGTCCAGTATCTACAAAATGATTCGTATTAGCTATGATTTACGGTACCATATTTGGGACTTATTCTTCTATAGCAATTGCAGCACCTCTTCTTTATGATATAAGCAATAAAAAATAGTCAAAATTAGTTTATAAAGTTCATAAAGTAGTGGATTAAAATTAAAAATTCTTCCATCCTAATCTAAAAAAGATGATGGTATAGAATTATTGTGTTTTGTATTTTCAAAAAAAGATTTACTTATTAAAAAATTTACTTTTTTTCTAAAAACTATAAACTAAAAATTATTTTTGCTCCCTTAACTCAACTGGATAGAGTAGCGGCCTTCGAAGCCGTCGGTTACAGGTTCAAATCCTGTAGGGAGTACCATAGTTTAAATAAAATAATAACTTATAGTTATTATTTAGTTATTATAAATATGAATAATAGTACTAATGTATATAATAAAAATTCAATTAATTTTGAATTAATAATAAAAAATTGTTTACAGGATAATAGTTTATACATAAAACTAAATAAAGAAGATAAACAAGAATTTTGGAATACCTATTTTAGGAAAATAGTTTGGTATGATAAAAAATGAACTCAATTACCAGTTAGTATTGAAAATTTAAGAGTTAAATATTTTTTTGAAAATAATTTTAATATATTCATACCTTGAATAATAAAATCCCTTGAAGAAGAATGATTTTCGTGAACAATATATGATATTTTTATATTAGATAATGAAACGCAATTATTTTTTAATATTAGATTAATAGAAAATCTTTGAGATTTATATTATAACACTTTAGCTGATTTTTTAGAAAAATTATCTAATATAATTTGAAATGAAAAATTAAATTTAGCTTATGAAAAAATCACAATTGCATGGAAAATTTCAGAACCTTATGTTGATAAAAATAATTCACCACAAAAACACAAAAATGCAGAAAGTGAAATAAGATTTTTATGATGAATACATGCAATTGCTGAGAGAGTTTGAAAAATGAATAATACTGAAATGTGAAAATTTTTATTAGCATTATCAGAGAAAATTTGGAATGATTGAGAAAAAGACAATAATAGACCAAGCATATGAAAAAATTGAGTGATTAGCACAACAAAAAAAAGAATTAAATTAGCTACAACTTTATTTGAAACTTCTTTATTATTAAAAGAAGTTTCTACTGAATTAGAAAAAAAGGACTAACGGTAAAATTTTAATTAAAGTCAAGATTAAAAAATTCAAGTTATTTTTGACTTAATGGACAAAAATGGGTAGGTATTTTAACTAATATGTGTTATAATTAAG
>CAZFLS010000171.1:0-2675 GCA_964518815.1 uncultured Candidatus Peribacteria bacterium | reverse complement strand
AAAGGATTTGTCATCTGTATATAAAGAAACAGAAGAATATTTTAAAAATCAAGAAACATCAAATACTACAAAAGATAAAACTAACAAAATTATTGAACTTTCTGAAGAAAAGGATTTGTCATCTGTATATAAAGAAACAGAAGAATATTTTAAAAATCAAGAAGTATCAGATTCTATACAAGATAAAAATACCGCAGTTATTGAAATACAAAAAGAAGATAATGATTTGGGAATATCAATACACCAAAATAGTAAAAAAATTAATAATATTTTAAAAAAGGCAAGTGGATTAAAATGATATAAAAGTGAAAAAATATGATGTCTTCTAACTAAAAATTCATGTATAAATCAAAATCAATGTGATGAAATCATTGAAATACAAAATCAATTAAAAAGAGATGGTATTTATAAACCATTTTGACAAATAGCTTTAGAATTATGATATATTAAATCAGAAGAAAGTCTTATTGATTTATTAAGAAAAAATGATATCAAAATTCCTTTATGAAAACTTTTATTAAATGAAAGAAAAATTACAGAAGAAGAATTAAAAACAGCTTTGGAAGAACAAAAAATTACAAGAAAAACACTATGAGAAATTTTAATTGAAAAAGATATTATTACAGAGGAAGATATAGTCTCAACTTATGCTAAACAATATAAATTAACCAAAATTAATCCAAATCAATGGGATCTTGATATGGAGTTATTTTTTTTGTTTAAAAAACATGAATTAGCATTGGTAGAAGATGAGGTTGATTTTAACTGACAGGAATATACATTTATACCATATAAGCTAGAATATTTTCCAAGTATGGGATTTGTAGTAAAAGTTTTAATATATGAATATGAAAACAAATTAGTAGAAACAATAATAAATTTAATTAAACTTAAATTAAAATATAATTCGGGATTACATAATCATAAAATGCTTAATTTTTATTCCAAAGTTCTTATATTAAGTGAAGATAAAGATGACGTTAAAATTAAAAATAATAAACATGAAACTGATGAGCTAGAAGGGTATATAGGTAATTTCAATAAAACGAAATTTAATAAAAATATTAGAATAAAATTTTTACTTTGTAATAAAACTGAAATTAATAGTTTTATAGAAACTTTGCATAAAGATAAGTCTAAAATAGAACAGTTAAAAAATAACATGAAAGAAATAAGGCAAATAAAAAAAGATAAAATCTTTACTATATGAAGATGAATAGAATATAATGTGTCTAATATTAATATTTTTGCTAACATAATAGTAAATGCATTAGAAAATAAGGCTTCGGATATTCATATTGAACCTACAAGTACTAGTTTAAAAATTAGATTTAGAATAGATTGAGTACTTTATGATCAAGAAGATTATCCAATGGAAATGACAGAAACTTTTTTTAAGGCAATAAAAAATAAACTTGACTTTCGCTTAGATATGCTAAATACTGATTGATGATGAGATGAAAGAATAAAAGTTAATTATATTAATCAAGATAGAGAAATGGAAATTAGTTTAAGGGTTTCTATTATGCCAACTCAATACTGACAAAATATGACAATAAGAATTTTGCATCAGGGTTCAGATATTTTGTCCTTAAATCAGCTATGAATTTCGAATAAAATGTTAGAAAATTTAATGAAAAATATTCTTTCTAAAAAAGCCTGAATGATAATTGTAACTTGACCAACTTGAAGTGGTAAAACTACAACTCTCCATTCATTTTTAAATTATTTAAATAATAATGAAAAAAAAATAATTACAATAGAAGATCCGATAGAGTATCTTATACAATGAGCTACACAAATTAAAGTAATATGAGAAGATGTAATAGAGAATACCTGAAAGAAAAAAAATGATTTACAATATAAAGAGGCTCTTAAATTAATATTAAGACAAGATCCAGATGTTATAATGATTTGAGAAATAAGAGATTCTGAATCAGCTTTAAAGGCTTTAGAAGCAGCAGAAACTTGACATTTATTATTTACAACATTACACACAATTAGTGCTGTAAATTCTATATTAAGACTTAATAGCTTGTGAATATCAAATGTTTCTTTATCTAGTTCTTTGGTTGCGATTATGGCACAAAGATTAGTACGTAAAGTTTGTGTGTACTGTAAAAAACCGCATAGACCAAGTGATGAATTGTTAAACTTAATAGAACCATCAATAAATATAGCTAGTATAAAAGAGCATTTAAATGATTTTAAAAAATGAAAAGGGTGTTATTATTGTAATGGTACATGATATAAATGAAGATTAGCAGTTTATGAAATACTACTTTTTAACAAAAATATTAGAAAAGCAATTAGTGAATGAAAAACCGTTGAAGATGTAGTAGATATAGCAAGAAAAGGTGGTATGACATTTATGATAGAAGATGGAATACTTAAGGCTATTGCCTGATTAACTACTTTAGAAGAAGTTGTAAGAGTATGTGAAAATATAGATAATGATCTTATTTATGAAGTACAAAAAATAAAAGAAATATTATGATCATATGATTTTAAATAAATCTCATAATATTTGTTAATTTATCTATTTATTTGCAAAAAAAGGAAATTTTATATAATTAAAGATGTTTATTTTTTACATTATAAGAAATGAAAAATAAAACAGAATTAAGAAAAATTCAAATTTTGAAATTAATTGTAGAAGAGTACATAAAAACTTT
>CAZFLS010000170.1:0-2691 GCA_964518815.1 uncultured Candidatus Peribacteria bacterium | reverse complement strand
AAACTCAATATAGGGCATTTTTGAGAGTTTTGAGATAATCCAAAAAGGGGTTTGATTTTTGCTTACTCAAAATCTTTTTTCTTTTTCTTTGATTTTTGTCAAGAAATTAATTTATAACAAATATGGAACACCTTTCTAATTTTTTTCCAGTAGGTTTTTTTGCCTTTTTATAATAAGTATATATTTACTTAATAGTATATAATAATAAGTAGTCACTGTGGAAAACTCACAAAGCTATATTTTCCAATAGTTTGCAGAGCTATTAAAATGACATTTGTTACAAATTAAATGACATTTGTTACAATTAAATGACATTTGTTACAATTAAATGACATTTGTTATTGACAAGTAAATTAATTTAGTATATAATATTATATATCGAATATTATATTAAAAAAGGGGTGGTTTTATGATTGTTTCTATGTACAGCTCACAATTCAATAAAGATTATTTTGGGCTTTTATTTAAAGAATCTTCAACCTATTCATATTATGATGTTGTTGGTTATTTAACAGAAGAAAACGAATTAATCATTTCAGGTTTTTATGATAATGACGAATTTTTTATTCCATTTAAAGATTATGAGTTTTATTTAAATGAATTATTTACTGCTTTTCCTTGTTATAAAAATAAAGCAATAATTTCCTCTAATTCTTATATATTAAAGCAAAAAGATGATTTTTATTTATTTGAAACAAATGAAAAAACAGATAACTTCAATTTTCTTTATTCACAAATCAATTGTGATTATATTGTTTCAATAAAAAAAATAAGTAGCATAAAAAAAATAATTCTTTATAATCAAGAAAAAGATATTTTTTATATTGAAAACATAGAAAATATTGCTCCTTGTTTTTTATATAACTTATATTATGATTCAAAAGCACAAATTATTTTTGAAATTGAAGAACTTGATTATAAAACTGAAATTTCTCTTTCAGAGCCTCTTGGTTTTTATAATTATACAGATTTTTCTATTATTAAATATCCAGACTTCTATGAAATAAAAATTAATAAATATGACTCTTTCTCTGTTGTGCTTTCTTGTAATAATTTTAATCATAATTTAAAAAAGAAAAGTAAAAAGAAAAAAATTGATGATATAGAATATTATAAAGAACGAGAAAAAGAATTTTTTATAATAAATATAATATCTATTCTTGATACTTTTATTTATAGGAATATATTACCAAAAGAAGATATTATTGCAACAAGTATTACTGATTTTATATTAAAGGAGTTTGGGTTTAAGATAATATTTGAAGAATATAATAAATACACAGAAAAACAACTTGAAGTTTTATCTCCTATGAGATATATGAATTTTGCTAATTATTTTAATGTTAGAATAAGACCTTTGTTTATTAAATATTTTATTTTTGATAAAGAGCAATATATTTTTGAAACAGAAAGAAATTTTCATGAAAAATAATAGTTATTTAGCTAAACACGATAGTTTTACTCTTGCACAGTATGATTTCAATTTAGAAACAAATCAAATTTTATTTGCTGTACTCTATAAAATTAATTCTGCTTATATAAAGCCTTTCGAGATTAAGAACAAAAAAGGAGAGATTGATTTACTTGAATACTCTCTTGATTTTGAGGATATAAAAAATATTGTTGGAATTGATTATTATTTAGAAAATAATGATAAAGTAGTGCAAAGAGTTATTAAAGATTTATCAGAAAAAATGGTCGTATTTGATACTAAAGAATATTTTGCTGTCGATGGTCTTATAATTCAACCCGTCATTGATAAAATTGAAAAGAAAATGACTTTTAAAATATCAACAAGAGTTAAGCCTTTTTTGAATGAAGTTTTTAAAAAATTCACTAAGTTTGGTTTTAACCATTTAAATTTGTGTAAGTCTAAATATACTTTTAGACTTTATGAAATATTGATAACAAAAGCTAAAAATATTAAAGAAGATAAAAAAATTATAAAGTTTTCAGTGGAAGAATTAAGAAAAATTTTACAAATTCCTCAATCTGTTAATTATTCTCAACTTAAAGATAGGGTTTTTGAAAAAGCAAAAGAAGAATATAATGCAGAAGATATTTCTGATGAGAAGGAGCGGGAAGAAAAAAAACTTTTTAAATCATTTGAATATAAAGAAATTGTTACAAGGAAAAGAGGTCGAGGTCGTAATCCTGTAACAGATATTATTTTTGAGTTTGAATTACTTAAAGAAACTAAGCTTTTGATGATGTCAAAAAACGAAAAGCTAAAAAAAGAATTAGAACACGAGGACTGGATATTTACTCACATAAGTTTATTAATTGATAAAAATAAAGAGAGAGAGCCTTATTTTGCTAAATTAGAAAAAAATTCTATATATGCTTATATTATTGACTTAATAGAACGCATTAAAAAGCAATACGGTATTACAGGAATATTTAACCAACAAGTAATACATAAAGCACTTGAAAATGCTTTTAATAAGTTTGAAAAAAAAGGAAAACCAAGCAATTTCTATGATTTCATACATAGAGGCTTTGAAATGAATATTGATTTTGCGATAAAAAATGGAATGAATTTGGAAGAACTAAAAAAGCAGGACTAAAAATCCTGCTTTTTTGCTCAATATCTTACCACCCCATATTATATTCTGCTTGGTCTTCTTCTGAAAGAGTTACAAAACTAGTCGAAAAGCCCACTCTTTTAGGGGTGGGATGTAAGACTAAAAA
>CAZFLS010000169.1:0-2702 GCA_964518815.1 uncultured Candidatus Peribacteria bacterium | reverse complement strand
ACTTTTTTTAATTGATATATTAATACCAATCTCAATAATTATTTAATAAGAATAAAAAAGATTCCGGCAAACAATATTAAAACGATTATAGAACTTAATATAATTTTTTGTTTTTTCTTTTTTTCTTCTATGATTTTTTCTTCATTTTTTAATTTTAAAAGATAAAAATTATTTTTTATCTTTTCTCGGATTCTATTTTCCTCTTCTTCAAATTCTTTGAGTTTCAAATTTTGATTTTCTTTTAAAATATTCGTATAATTTTTTCTTGTAAATGTTATTTCTTTAAAAGCTAAATTTATTTTTTCAAAATATTTTTCAAAATCTTTATGTTGAAGTAAAAAATCATTTAATTTTTGTTCTAAAATAAGAGCTAATTTTTTTTTGTCGTTATATTCTTTATTTTTTATAGTTTCTTCCTCTAATTTAGGTTTTAATTCCAAAGCAATAAAATATTTTTCTAACTCTTCCTCGTATTTTCTTTTTTCTTTTAAAAAAATATTTTCTAAAAAATCAGGAATTTCTTCATGATTTTTTATATATTTTTGTAATTTTTCATTTATTTCTCCATATAAAGAAGCATTAATAAGACTTTCTTCAAGTTCTAATATTTCAGATTTTTCAGGTTTTATTAAATTTATATTTTCTAATTCTATCATATATCTATTATTGAGGAATTTATCACTATTGATTTCGTTTTCAAGTTCTTTTGAAATCATATAATATTCACAAAAAAGTTCTACTTCTTTTTTTTCATTATCAGTAAGTAGTTTTACCTGATTTTCTAATGCTTCTTTTATTTCTAAAAAATATTCTTTATCTTCTATTGAGTTAAAATCTCTTGTTGTAAGATTATTTTCTTGAATTACTTGTAACAACAAATTCGAGGCATAATAAACAAATAATTTATCATTTGATTTATTGATGTTTTTATTTTCTATTTTTAAATTAAAAATAATCTCTTTTGCAATATTTTCTTTTTCTTCTTTCATTTCTTTATTTTCTATAATATCTTTTAAGCTTTTAATTTCTGAATGTATATTATTTAATTCGTTACTGATTTTTAAGTTAGATTCATAAATACCCCTCAAAATAATATTATTTTGAGCTGTTATTTTTAAATTTGTTTTTTGTAATTCTAATTGTCTCTTTTGTAAATTAACTTGAAGTGCTTCAAAAAATGGAAAACTATTACCAAAAGCTAATTCTAAAAAAAGAAGTCCTTTATTATTATTTTCCATTTCTTTATCACCTTTATTTATCTCTTTATCTAATTCAGACAACTTGATTTCATTCATAATATAAATCATCTCCCTATTTTTATTTTTTTTAATTTTACTTTCAAAAATATAAATTGTCAACAAAAATAAAAGCATAAACTCCTGCAAAACATAACCGCTGCATACATAATCCATATTATCGAACACGCCCTATCGGGTACGCTTCGCCGTATCCGATAACATGGGATTATGTATTCCGCTTTGTCCTATTCGGTATTTATCCTGCAAGGGCATCGGGTCTGTTTTATTAGTTAAAGAATTAAAATATGTATAACCAAAATTATTTATAAGATTTATTTAAAAAACTACGACAATTTTTCTTTTAGTAGTTGTTTTATAATATCTTTAATTTTAAATACTTTTAGGTCATGGCAAAGGCATACAGGACAAGGCATGACATACTACAATGAACACCGTCATGTAACACAATGAACACCGTCATGTAACAAATTTTCAATTCAATGAACACCGTCATGTAACACAATGAACACCATCATGTAACAATGAACACCTTTTTTGTTGACAACGTGTTCATTGCATGATAAAATACTTCTTGGAGGTGATTTTATTGGAAATAGTGAAGTATCACAACGATTTAAACGATTTAGTTTTTAAAACATTTGAATTAAAAGAGCTTGATATATTTTACACTATAATTTTTAAGATGAAAGGGAAAACAGAAGCAATATTTACGGCTGATGAGATAAAAAAAATGGCAACAACAGAGACAGGAAACAGAAGTGCAGAGAGATTTTTTTTAAGCCTTGATAAAGTGTTTAAAACACAGTTACAAGTTTTAGATAAAGAAGGAGTAACAGATTATCACTTATTTATTACAAAAAATATTAATCCCGAAAAAACAGAGGTTAAAATTAAATTGCACCCAGATTGTATTTATATTTTAAATAACCTTGTAAAAAACTTTACAAAATTTGAATTATCAGAATTTTTAAATCTTAAATCGGAATATAGCAAGATATTATTTAGACATCTAAAACAATTTGAAAGTACAGGAAAATTAATTTTTTTAATGCAGGATTTTAGACTTTTATTTAATGTGCCTAATGTATATAAACAAGGTCATATTGACCAAAAAATATTAAATCCAATAGTTAAAGAATTACAGCCGATATTTAAAAATTTAAAATACACCAAAGAAAGAAAGGGAGTGCCTGTACATAAAATTATATTTACTTGGGATAGTATAAAAAAAATAGATGATACCATTTCAGAATCAGAAAAAGAAAAGAATAAATCCAATTATCAGGATATTAAAGGTAAATTTTACACAGACGAGACAGAAGAGCTATATTCATTACTCCCTCAAGCAGAACAGATTGAAAGTCGAAAGGCAGAACTTGATAAACTGCTAAAAAATCATTCTTTTGAATATCTAAAATCAGATATAGCCTACTGTCAAAAGAA
>CAZFLS010000168.1:0-2708 GCA_964518815.1 uncultured Candidatus Peribacteria bacterium | reverse complement strand
GGCATGGTCTGATCTTTGGATTAAAAAATTAAAAGATGATAGAATTATTGCAAAGGCAAATGTCTGTGTACTTGTAAGTAATGTTTTGCCAGAGTGAGTAAAACATTTTGGTTTAATAAAAGATATTTGGGTTTGTGAATTTACATATTTTTTAGCTCTTACTTTTGCTATTCGTGATAAATTACTTTCGCTTCATCAAGTTTCAAATTCACTTATAGGTAAAGAAGAAAAAATGGAATTACTTTATTCTTATTTATCTAGTCCTGATTTTAGATGAAAAATAGAAAATATTATTGATGCTTTTAAATCTATGAAAGAAGATTTAGAATCTGAAAAACGATCTATGAATCGCATTTGGTCAAAAAGAGAAAAAGAATTAGAACGAATCATAAATAATACAAGCTATCTGTATTGAGATATGCAGTGAATTATGTGAAGTGCATTGGGTAAAATTCAATATCTTGAATTGGATAATGGAGAGAATTTAGAATCTAACACTGGAAATTTGGAAAATTAAATTTGATTTCTTAAAAGTCGTTTAACGTTTAAAATATGCCAATTATACTAAAACGCTTAATAATTACTAATATATATAATATAAATTTTTAATATATAATTTCTAATTTCTAACAAAATGCCTTAATGATTTAATATCTAAATGTTCTATTATTATAGGTAATTTAATCATTAGAAATTTTAAATTTTTATTAGATATTAAAAATTAGTAATTAGAAATTTAAAATATGGTTTATTTATTAATAGGATTTATTCCGTAAATTTATAATACTTCCTGCACGAGTGCTTTTCGATTCTGTTTTAAGTATATTTACCATTTTTATAATTTTATCTTCAGTTTTCCTCATTTTTTTATAATCTTTTTCTTCTTCATGATCAAATCAAATTATGTGTAGCGTAGAATGAATGAGTAATTTATAAAATTCTTCTTCAATTGAGTTGGAATATTCTTTTGCTTGACTAATAATTTTTGATTCAGACATAATAATTTCTCAAGCAATATCAGACTTTTTAAGATTAGAAAAATCGTCAAAATAATGGAAACTTAAAACGTCAGTTGGTTTATCAATTTTTCGATATTTTTTATTTAGTTTTTGGATTTCTAAATCATCCAAAAAAACTATATTTAAGGTTCATTTTTGAGTAATTTTTATTTCTTTTGAAATTGTTCCAAAAATAAAATCTATAATTTTTTTAGATGGATTGACAGTGTTTGTTTTGTGTAAATTATAATAAAACATTTTTGATTTTAATAAATTTATAAATTAATAAAATTAAATTTTTTCAGGTTCTGAAATTTTAGAAATATTACAATATTCAGGATAAAATTTTTTCATACAATCTGGACATATACCATGACTAAATAATACTCACATTTTTTGAGTCATATAATCTTCAGGTTTTATATAAATTGAATTTTTGATCCTTATTTTTTTGCAACCCAAACATATTGGAACAATGTTTTCTGATTTTTCTTTAAGTTGTAATCATATTTTAAAATATTGATTATTATTTTTTGAATTGTTGATAGCTCAAATAGTTAAATAACAACTAATTCTTTTACCTTTAATATTAAAAATGTTGACTTGTTTTTCAAAATTTCATTTAGGATTATTAATAATATTATTTTTAATTTCATTAAAAAAATTTTCTAAAAACATTTTTTCTACTTCATTTGGTTCACTATTATTATTTAATCATAATATTTTAATTAGTGCTGGATTAGGATTAATAATTTTTTTATTTAAATCAGTTATTTGTTCATCTAAATTAATATCAGCAATTCATATAGGTGTAGATTCAAAAAAATTAATATATTCCTGATGTTTTTTTTCTAATTCCTGATGTTTTTTTTCTAATATCTCTAGAATTTTTTTATGTTCTGTAATATCTTTGATTATTATAATTTGTTTTTCCATACCACCAATTTTACAGAAGACTGGTGACATTTCTGCTGGAAAAACTGTTCAATCTGACTTTTTAGTAGTCTTTCATAATAATCTTCTCTTTTTTCTTTAAAAGATTTTTTAGTTTCTTTTGATTCTGCAGATACATCCATTGCAGACATTTTTAATAATTGTTTTTTGCTATATCCAAACATATTACATCATGCATTGTTAACATCTTCAATTTGTCCATCTTTACTTAAAATAAAGATTGGATATCCAGAATGAAAAAAAACATTACGAAATTTTTCTTCGCTTTCACTAATAGCTTCTTTTGTTTTTTCTAATTCTGTAATATCAGTATATGATGCCAAAATTTTTCAATCTTGATTATATACTATATGGACTAATAAATGTTTAATTTCTCAGTTTTTATTAATCATTTTAAAACTATATTCTGTAGGAACCTCTTTTCATTCCAATCTTTTTTTCCAATTATTGATCATTATTTTTTTATAATCAGGATGTATAAGATCAAAAACATTTAAATTCATAAGTTCATCTTTTGAATATCCTGTTATTTCTTGTATTTTATTATTAGAAAAACTAAGTTTACCATCTTTTTCTAAAATTATAATTCAAGTTCACATATTATCTAAAATATCTTTTTTTTCTTTTTCGTCTTTTTTTATTTGTTCTTCATATTGAATTGTACTTGTAAGATCATATATTACAGCAAAAATATATTTTGAATTTTTATCATCATAAAATGGAATAGATGAAATAGTGACTGGAATTATTGTTCCA
>CAZFLS010000167.1:0-2730 GCA_964518815.1 uncultured Candidatus Peribacteria bacterium | reverse complement strand
TTATAATGCTTAATAAGTTTTTTAAATTTTAACAATCTTCTGGTCTAGAGCCTTTATAAATATGAATAAAAATGGAATTGATAATTCAATATGAAATAAGGTTTTAGAACCTTTAGAATTAAATTATAATTTTGTAAAAGTAAAAAAAATTACTTTATTAAAAACAGAAGAAATACTTCTGAAAAAAGAAGAAACTATTCTTGATTCTTATACTAAAAGTGGAAATCCTAAATTAATAAAATATGCTTATGATAGACTAAAACAAATATTAGATCAAATTATATGAAAACCAACAGAAGAAATGAGTCAAAAGGAATCTTCAAATAAAGTTCCCCAACTTGAAAACACTTATCTTCATATTGAATCTGATAGTTCATGGAAAGAAAAAATAATAAATTGAGTAAAAATTAAAACAAACTGAAAATGAGTATGGGAATATTTAGAAGATAACCCTGATTGAGAAAAAATTAAATGAGAACAAATCTTTACTCAACAGGCAGCAATAGAAGCGGCCGAAAAACAAGGTAAAAAACTACCTTCAAAAGAACAGTTATGACAAATAATATTAGCAATCAACCCTAATGTTAAGTTAAATTGAGGATGGCAAGATGATAATACAGTTCCTTCTATAAGAGAAAAATTGTGAATAAAATTTACAGGCCATCGTAGTCCTGGTGGTTATTTCTACGGTCAGGGTAAACATGGAGGTATTTGGTTGTCTGATAAAAATACCTATGCACAATTTGCTGAAAATAAATTTTTCCCTTCATATGAAGATCCTTCTTCCTATGCCTTTTCTGTTCTTTGTCTTAAGGACTAAATTTTTATTCTTTATTTTTTTATTAAGTTAATTTTAATAGAAGAAACAATTACATTTCTATTTTATCTTCATTAACTCATCATCATTTTTTATTAATCATTAATTTAAAAGTATTAAAGAATAAGATTAATAACATATTTACAAGATCGCTAAATACAAGCTTATAAATAATGAATCAAATTCAAGTTAATGTAATTATAGGAACATTTAAAACTAAAAATTTATAAATTTTTGAGTTATATGCAAAATCTCACCAAAATGAAAGTTTCTTAATAAACATAAAAACACTATCTATATTAAAGATATAACTTCTTTCTATAAAACCTATTATTATTCCAATATAAAAAACTGAAAGTAAAAGAGATAGTAAGATATAATTTATTATTTTTATTGCTATATTTTTTGGCTCTGTAATATTAAATAATCCATTTAATGGGACCAAAAGTGAAAGAATAAAAATTAAATAAATTGAAGATCAAACAATAAATTTTGCAATATCTTGATTTATAAAAGCAGGAACGTAAAGGTTTGATTGACATGTAGGAATCAAAAGAAATTGAAAAACTATAAAAATAGCTATTCATAAAACCATTCCAAAAAAAACTTCATACATTTTAGTAATTCAAATAATCAAGAAAATAATAACTAATAAAATAAAAATAGCTATAAAATAAATATCATAATCACTTACTTTTAATATAGAAGCTAAATTTAAAACTATGTCTTGCATTATTAATAGAATTAAGTAAATATCATTTACGATATATTATTTATATTTTAAACGATTATATTTTGATTTTTAAATGTAATTCCTGGTGTAAAAATATTACTATTTGTATAAATATTATCTCAAAGTTTATAAATGCTAGAAAATAAACTTTTTAAATCTCAACTTATACCTACATTTTTTATAAAATTTCAAAGCTTTCAGTTTTTTATTTCAAATCATTCTCACTGCAGAGCAAATTTTCAAGTTATCATATCTATAGTATGCAATGCCATCAAATTAGTAAATAAAAAACTTGAGGTTTTTAAATAATCTTTTGAGAATTCTCATATTAATTCCAAATTAGAAAAATTTGGATTTCAAGTAGGTTTTTGCTTGAATTTTTTAGCATTTTTTGAGTCTAAAAAAATATTTTCAAGTACTCAGTTTTTTATAATTATTAATTTTTCAGTACTTATTCACTCATTATCAAATTTTCTATTATAGGCAGAAAGATTTATAGATGGATTTGTTACCAGTGTTAGTTTGTCATCAAGAGCATTTTTTCATAAATCTTTTATAGAAAACATTGATTGATTTTGTCTTATTTTTTCTCAACTACAAGCATTTGTGATAATATTCAAAAATTCTCAAACTAATCTAGCATCGAATGTAATATTATATTTTCAATTATTTAATTTTGTTTTTTCAGGATTAGATTTTCTTAATAATTTCTCTTGAATATTTTTAATAAAATTTAAATCAATATTTTGATTTAAGGAAGATATCTTTGATTCATATTCTACATCTGAAAAATCAGAGTATGTATAATAAAGTTCCAAAGCATGTCAGCAAAAAGTATTTTTATAAATTTTATAAGAACCTAGGGAATTCAAAAATATTTTTTCTCTTTCCTCCAATCCATAAGAAAAGCTTTCTATAGATATATTTTTATTGTATTTAAAATTTTTTACAGTTTTCCATTGTTTTAATAAAAAATCTTTTTTTATATTTTTTATTTCAAATTTACGCTCATCAAAGCTAATATTGTTTTTTATATTTGGCAAAAATATATCTTTATCAGAAGAGCTTACTTGTAATAAATCAATATTTTCTTCTATCTTTTTTTTAATATCTTCATATAAAAGATTGTTCGTTTTTATTGTTATTTTTTTATTATTTTTAATTAAAACTATATTTATTT